>JAJYGY010000403.1 GCA_021790555.1 bacterium | reverse complement strand
GTGGACAGCACCCAGGAGCCGGACCTTGTCGGGAAGCTGAAGCCGGCCGATCCCAAGGAGTTCGGGACCAGCGACCTGGCGGGCCTGGCCAAGCCGGGCAGCGTGGCCCTGTACGCCACCCAGGCCCGCAAGCTGGGCGTCAAGGTGGGGGACCAGGTGACGCTTTCCATGTCCACCAACCGCAACGTCTACAACACCAGGGACGAACGCGTGGTGGCCGTGCTGAAGGACGTGGGGATGATGTCGTCCTTCAGCATGCTGGTCAACAAGCAGGACGTCTTCACCATCTACCAGATGCCCCCCGACGCCACGGGCCAGGTGCTCATCTACCTGAAGCGCGGCACGGACCTCGCCGGGGCCGAGGACAGGCTTCGCCGCGGCCTGGCGGCGGACGGGTGGAGGCTGCGCGAGCCGGACCACCGCGCCATCTTCATGAAGTTCCAGGACGTGGCCGCGGAGCCCTGGGTGGGCGAAAAGCTGGACATCAGCACCTGGAAGGACGAGGCCAGCTGGATGAACTGGATCCTGGTGATGCTCGACGGGCTCTTCTTCGCCGTCACCCTGGTGCTGCTGTTCATCATCGCCCTGGGCGTGGCCAACGCCATGGCCATGTCGGTTTCCGAGCGCACCCGCGAGATCGGCACGCTGCGGGCCATCGGCATGCGCCGCCGCGCCGTGGGGGCCATGTTCCTGCTGGAGGGCCTCCTGCTGGCCTCGGCCGCCTGCCTGGCGGGGATGGCCTCGGGCGTGGCCTTCGGCTGGGTGGTGGACGCCCTCAGGATCCCCCTGCCGGCCGAGGGCCTGAAGCACATCCTGATGTCCGACACCTTTTACCTGGCGGCGGACTGGGTCCGGCTTTCCGCCGCCTTCGTCTTCGTCACGGCCGTCGCCGGCGCGGGCGCCCTGCTGCCGGCCTGGCGGGCGGGCAGGATGAAGCCGATCACGGCCATCCAGTCGGCGATGTAAGGGAAAGGACAGTCCGGACTTTCTTCCAAGGGGATTCTCCATGAAATGGACCGTCTTGAAAGGGCTTGCCATCCTGCTCCTGGGACTTCGCGCCGTCCCCTGCCTTGCCGGAAGCCTGGGCATGGACAAGGCCCTGGCCCTGGTGAAGGTGCAGGACGAACGCCAGCACAACACCGGCGACTTCAAGGCCACGGCCTTCGTCAAGGACACGGAGCGCGGCAAGGACCCCACCGTGTCGGAGGTGGAATACTACCGCCGCGACCGCCAGGACAAGTTCCTCATCCTCTTCCTGGCCCCGCGGGACCAGGCCGGCCAGGGCTACCTGAAGATCGACCGGAACCTCTGGTTTTACGACCCGGGCACGGGCAAGTGGGACCGCCGCACCGAGCGCGAGCGCATCGGCGGCACCAATTCGCGCCGGGCCGACTACGACGAGCCCCATTTCATCCGCGACTTCGACGTGCACCCCCTGGGCGTGGAACCCCTGGGGGACTACACCGCCGACGTCATCAGCCTGACGGCCAAGGCGGACGTGGACGTGCCCTACCCCATCCAGAAGCTGTGGATCGACGACAAGGACGACAACATCCTGGAGAGGCAGGAATATTCGCTTTCCGGCCGCCTGATGCGCACCACCTATTACCCGTCCTGGATCAAGCGCTACAGCGCCTCCAAGGGCGCGGACGTGTGGACGCCCCGCGAGATCCGCATCTTCGACGACCTGGAAAAGGGCGATTCCACCATCATCCTCATCAAGGCCATGGACCTGAACCCGCTGGACGACGCCATGTTCACCAAGGCCTGGATCGAGGCCAAGTCGAGATAGGGGGGCGGCATGCCAGGGAAGGCGCGGGGGTTGCTGGTGGCGGGATTTCTTCTCCTCGGGGCAGGGCTTTGGGCGGGCCAGGCCTCCTGGATGCCCGGCGGGGACGTGAACCTGGGGGACATGGAGCGGGCCCTGGGCGCCGCTCCCGCCCCGGAAACCTCCACGGCGGCGGGCGCTTCGGAGGTGGAGGGGCTGTCGGCATCCGGGGGCATCAGCGGCGCGGAAAAGGCCCTGGTGGAATCGAACAACCTGCAGATCGGCGGGACGCTCTCCAGCGAGGCGGACCAGACCTTCCTGGAAGGCTCCACCCCGGACCACTTCACCTTCTCCAACCCCAACGCGGCCTTCCTCTACCTGGATTCCAGGCTGCAGCAGGACGTGCGGGTCTTCGCCAGGGCCGAGCTTTTCGAGGATCCCACCGGCCTGACCAGCTCCCAGACCTACGGCCTTCCCTTCGGCCTGACGGGCACGGCGTCGCCCCAGGGCCTGAGCGCGCCGGCCTCGGACAACGCCAGCGTCAGCCTGCAGGAACTGAAGCTGATGACCGATTTCGGGCGCAAGGTGTTCCTGACCCTGGGCCGCCAGAAGGTGAAGTACGGGGCGGCCGCCTTCTTCAATCCCACCGACTTCCTCAACGCCCAGGGCAACGACTTTTTCCTGCCCGCGGACGTCCGCCCCGGCGTGGACATGCTGAAGGCGCAGGTGCCGGTGGGCGCCGACAACTTCTACCTGGCCGGCCTGCTGGACGGCGCCACCAACGGCGACAGGGTGGGGGCCTACGCCCGCGCCGAAATCGCGTATCCGGGCCTCGGCGACCTGGTCGGCGCGGGCGAGACCTCGTTTTCGGCCCTGGCCCGCAAGGACGCGCCCAGCAAGGTCGGCTTCGACCTGTCCCAGGCCCTGCTGGACCTGGACGCCTATTTCGAGGGCGCCTTCTTCCCCAACCCTGCCTGGGGCCAGCCCAACCAGTCGCGTTTTCTGGGGGGTTACAGCACGGGTTTTTCGTATGAATGGCGCTACGCCGACCGGGACACCAACACCCTCAACCTGCAGGCCGAATTCGCCCAGGCCGGGGCCGCCTACGAATACGGCGTGCTGGCGCTGGCCCTTCCCCAGCCGGGCATGCTCAAGGACATCACCTTCTCCAGCACCAACCTGTACAGCTTCATGGACCAGAGCGGCCTGAGCCGGCTGGACGCCGTCTACCAGTTCACGCCCGACCTGAGCGGCCGGATTTACGGCCAGGCGCACTGGGGCGTCGTCGGAGGCGTCTTCCGCCAGCCCACCCAGCTGGCCGAGCTGGGGGCCCGCTACGACGTGAGCTTCTGAGGCGGACCGATACAAAATGTTACAAAGTACCCTTTTTGTCCCCCGCGGGAACGGCCCTAGAATGGTCCTGGTCCGGCCCCTTCGGGCCGGCCGACTTTTCAGGAGGGTGGAAATGAAAAAGGCGGTGTTTGCGTTCGCGGTGGCGGCGTTGGCGCTGGCCCTGGGCCGGGGGGCCCTGGCCGACGTCAGCGTGGGCGTCCATTTCAGCAGCCAGCAGCAGGACTTTTACCTTGGGCTGAGCCAGGTCTTCGGCGTGCCCCAGGCCAACGTGGAGGTGGTGCAGAGGACGGGGCTTCCCGACGACGAGATGCCGGTGGCCTTCTTCCTGGCCAGGCAGGCCCGGGTGGCGCCGGCCGTGGTCGTGGATTTGCGGCGCCAGGGCATGAGCTGGATGGCCATCTGCCGGCGCTTCCGGGTCAGCCCGGCGGTCTTCTACGTGCCGCTCAGGCTGCGCGTGATCCCGGCGCCCTACGGCCGCGTGTACGCCTTCTACCGCAAGCCGCGCAAGGCCTGGGGCAGGATCGCGCTGACGGACGCCGACGTCGTGAACATGGTCAACCTGCGCTTCGCCGTGGACCGGGGCCTGAAGGCCGAGGACATCGTGACGGCGCGGTCGCGCGGCGGCCATTTCGCCGACATCGTGTACGAAGGCCGCCATCCCCACCCGGTGGCCCGGGAGCGGCGCGGGGAGAGGCGGCATGAAAGGGGCCAGGACCGGCGCGACGACAGGCGCGACTGGCATCAGGAGGGGAACGGCCGGGGCCACTAGGACCGGGGAATCAAGCCAAGGTCAGGGACGGCGGGGCGGGCTTCAGCGTTTTCTCAGGCCCGCCCCGAAGACCCCCATCAGGGGAAGGAAACGGTGGGGCCTGGGCTTGTGGTAGAACCAGAAGAAGAAGGCGGCCAGGAAGGGAAGCCAGAGCACGTCGTTGAAAAGGTGGAACCACAGCACGTTCCCATGCAATTCCCCCCGCATCAGGCCCATCAGGGCCAGCAAGGGCAGGAAAAGCTTGAACAGCCCTATCAGCACCACCAGGGGCGAGGCCTTGGACGGCCTTTCCGCCATGTAGGCGAAACCCAGGCCGAACAGGCAGATGGTCAGGCCCGTGCTCTGGACCAGGAAAACCGGCGAAAAATCCTTGTATCCGAACCAGGCTGCCAGGGCCCAGGGCATGGTCAGGAAAACCAGGCCGCAGGCCACGTGGTAGACCGCCGCAATCCAGAAAAAAACCCTGAAAAATCTCATTTTTCGCGGTCTCCCTTGGCGAAACAGTGTCATGACATTGTCGGCGCCCAAACTACACTTAAGTCAATAATTTCGTCAAGCAAAATATATACTTGACTTAAAAGTAAAGGATTGGCTAAGATGGTCAGTGCCGGGGTGGGAAACCCGGCAGGGAGGGCCTATGCAGATCTCGCCGTTGGAAGAATATGGTTTGCGCTGCCTCATCCAGGTGGTGCGCTGCCAGGGTGACCGCAACCCGGTGACGATCCGCAGGATCAGCGAAGGGGAGGGGCTTTCCATGGCCTACGTGGGGAAGCTGCTCTTCCAACTGCAGAAGGCCGGCCTGGTCCAGGGCACCCGGGGGGTGCAGGGGGGCTACAAGATCGCCAAGGATCCCCAGGTCCTGACCGTGGGCGAGATCTTCAGGGCCCTGAACTCGCTGGACGAGGTCTGCGACAAGTACACCGGGGACTTCGAGTCCTGCGTCCACGCCGGAACCTGCGGCATCAAGCCCATGTGGGACAAGCTGGCCCAGCAGATGTACGGCTTCCTGGACAAGATCACCCTGGCCGAGGTGGCCGGGCCGAGGCTGGCGGCCGCCGCGGCCGAGGCCACGCGGCAGGACGTGCCTGCCTGAGCCGGCCGCCTGAAGAACCGTCAACGATCCACAAGGGAGCATCCATGGCATCGGAAAAACTGCTGGTCATCGAGAACCTCCAGGTCAACGTGGAGGACAAGCCCATCCTGAGGGGCGTCAACCTGGAGGTGAACGAGGGTGAGATCCACGCCCTGATGGGGCCCAACGGCTCGGGCAAGTCCACGCTGTCCAACACGCTGATGGGGCACCCCACCTACACCGTCACCGGGGGCAGGATCTGGTTCAAGGGCAGGGACGTGACGGAAATGCCCACCGACGAGCGGGCCCGGCTGGGCATGTTCATGGCCTTCCAGTACCCCGTGGCCATCCCGGGCGTGTCGGTGACCAACTTCCTGCGCTCCATCCTGAAGGCCAAGCTGGGCCAGGACGTGCCGGCCTCGGAATTCCGCAAGCAGATGAACGGGACGATGAAGGAGCTTTCCATGGACCCCTCCTTCGCCAAGCGCTACGTCAACGACGGGTTTTCCGGCGGCGAGAAGAAGCGCTGCGAGATCCTGCAGATGGCCATGCTCAAGCCGGAACTGGCCATCCTGGACGAGACCGACTCGGGGCTGGACATCGACGCCCTGCGCATCGTGTGCGAAGGCATCAACCAGACCTTCCGCCCCGACATGGGCATGCTGATCATCACCCACTACCAGCGCATGCTCAACTACGTGAAGCCCCACGTGGTGCACGTGCTGGTGGCCGGCAAGGTGGTCAAGACCGGCGGGGCCGAACTGGTGCAGCGGCTGGAGGCCGAAGGCTACGACAACCTGATCAGGGAGACGGCCGCGGCCGTTTGAAGGCCACGTATATTTCAAGGAAAGGAGTTCCACCATGGCTTCGAAACAGGTCGATTTTGGGGAAAAGAAGGTCATCAAGGAGGAGCTGATCGGCGAGGTCAACAAGGCCGTCAGCGACGAGTACAAGTACGGGTTCCACGACGACGACGTGGCCTACAGCTTCAAGTCGCGCAAGGGGCTGGACCACGAGATCGTGCGCCAGATCTCGGAGCTGAAGAAGGAGCCCAAGTGGATGCGGGACTACCGCCTGCGGGCCCTGGAGGTCTTCCTGAAGAAGCCCCTGCCCACCTTCCTTTCCACCAAGGCGCTGGAGGGGATCGACTTCGCCGACATCTACTACTTCATGCGGGCCTCGGACAAGCAGGGCAAGACCTGGGAGGAGGTGGACCCGGCGGTGAAGCGCACCTTCGACAAGCTGGGCATCCCCGAGGCCGAACGCAAGTTCCTGGCCGGGGTGACGGCCCAGTACGACTCCGAGGTGGTCTACCATTCGGTGCGCGAGGAGCTGACCAAGAAGGGCGTGTTCTTCTCCGACATGGATTCGGGCCTGCGCGAGCACGAGGACCTGGTGCGCCAGTATTTCGGCACCGTCATCCCCATGGCCGACAACAAGTTCGCCGCCCTGAATTCGGCGGTGTGGTCGGGCGGTTCCTTCGTCTACGTGCCCAAGGGGGTCAAGGTGGACATCCCCCTGCAGGCCTATTTCCGGATCAATTCGGACAACATGGGCCAGTTCGAGCGCACCCTGATCATCGCCGATGAGGGCTCGTCGGTGCACTACATCGAGGGCTGCACGGCGCCCACCTATTCCAGCAACGCCCTGCACAGCGCCGTGGTGGAGCTGATCGCCATGAAGGGCGCCACCATCCGCTACACCACCATCCAGAACTGGTCCAAGAACGTCTACAACCTGGTGACCAAGCGGGCCGTGGCCTACGAGAAGGCCCGGGTGGAGTGGATCGACGGAAACCTGGGAAGCAAGCTGACGGTGAAGTACCCGGCCATCTACCTGATGGGCGAGGGGGCCTCGGGCGAGGTGCTTTCGGTGGCCTACGCCGGCTCCAGCCAGCACCAGGACGCCGGCGCCAAGATCGTGGCGGCGGCCAGCAACACCTCGGGCACGGTGACCAGCAAGTCCATCTCGCGCCAGGGCGGCCGCACCAGCTACCGCGGCCTGACCAAGGTCTACCCGGGCTGCAAGAACGTGCACATCCACACCGTCTGCGACGCCCTGCTGATGGACGAGGATTCGCGCAGTGACACCTACCCCACCATGCAGATCGACGACGAGAAGGACGTCAACATCGGGCACGAGGCCACGGTCTCCAAGATCGGCACCGAGCAGCTCTTCTACCTGACCTCGCGCGGCATCAGCGAGGACGACGCCCGCCTGATGATCGTCAACGGGTTCATCGAGCCCTTCACCAAGGAACTGCCCCTGGAATACGCGGTGGAGCTGAACCGCCTGATGCAGCTGGAGATGGAGGGCGGAATCGGATGAGCACCGCGCTTACAGGCAAGCCCCTGAAGGATTTCTTTTCGCGCGCCTCGGTGGAGAGGCTGTCGGGGAAGCTGGGCGACCCGGACTGGCTGAAGGAGAAGCGCCTGGAGGCCTGGAAGGTCTGGGAGGCCGGCGCGGCCGACCCGGCCCTTTCCGGAACCCGGTTCCTGCGGAGGATGGGCGAGGTCCACTCCCTGGAGCTGGACCCCGGCGAGGCCGTGCCCCTGCCCGCCTCCTTCAAGCCCTCGCTGGAATCGGACTGGGGCTCCCTGAGCGGCTGCCTTTCCTTCGGCTGCGAGGAGAACCTGGAGCCGGCCCTGGACCCGGCCCTGGCCCCCCGGGGCGTGGTCTTCTGCTCCCTGCGCGAGGCCCTGAAGGGCCACGGGGAGCTGGTGAAAAAGCACCTCTTTTCGCGCACCCGGGTGGACGAGACGGCCTGGGCCGCCCTGCACGCCGCCTACCTTTCGCAGGGCTGCTTCCTTTACGTGCCCAAGGGCGTGAAGCTGGAAAAGCCCTTCCGCGTCCTGGGCGCGCACACGGCCGGCCACGCCGGCTTCTTTCCCCACACCCTGGCGGTGCTGGAGGAGGGCGCCGAGGCCACCCTGGTGGACGAGCTGCATTCGGCCACGCCCCGGGCGGGCCTGGCCGCCCAGGTTTCCGAGCTGGTCCTGGGCGCGGGGGCCCAGCTCAACTACGTGCACTTCCAGAACCTGAACCTGAGCAGCGTCCAGGTGCTGCGCCAGCGGACCAACCTGGGCCGCGACTCCTACCTCTACACCCTGGAGCTGGCCGCGGGCTCGGCCCTTTCCACGTCCTACCTGGAGAGCCTGGTGGACGGCGAGGGCGGCCGCGTGGACCTGCTGGGCCTGGTGCTGGCCGGCAAGGACCAGCAGATCGAGATCCGCACCCTGCAGGACCACCGGGGCAGGGCCGGCAGCTCGGACGCCCTGGTCAAGTCCATCCTGAGGGAGGAAGCCCGCTTCTACTTCGACGGCGTGGTGAAGATCCACAAGACGGGCCAGAACACCAACGCCTTCCAGAGCAACCCCAACCTGCTGCTTTCCACCCGCTGCAAGGCCGAGACGGTGCCCACCCTGGAGATCGAGGCCGACGACGTGGCCTGCAAGCACGCCGCCTCCATCGGCTCCATCGACGAGGAGGAGCGCTTCTACCTGCTTTCGCGAGGCATCAACGAAAGCGACACCGAGAACATGATCGTGGAAGGGTTCGCCGCCGAGCTGGCCCAGCGGCTTCCCAACGAGGGGCTGCAGGAGAAGTTCGTGGAGATCCTCAACCGCCTGTCGCGCCGGCACGCCGGCTGAGCGGGTTCAACCAGGGGGGAAGGATGGCTTGGCAGAAGGCCTTCAAGGCCGGTGAACTCGGGGCGGGCAGGGCCCGCAGCGTCCAGTTCGGCGAATGGCGGGTGGCGGTGTGCCGGGTGGGCGACGACTACCACGCCATCCACGACATCTGCACCCACGACGGGGGCAGCCTGGACCAGGGCGAGCTGGTGGACGGGCGCATCGAGTGCCCCCGCCACGGCGCCTGGTTCGACGTCAAAACCGGCAAGGTGCTGTCGCTGCCCGCCGTCCGCGACATCAGGACTTTCCCGGTCAAGGTCGAGAACGGCGACGTGTTCGTGGACATCTGAAACCGGCCGGCCGGAATGATTTGAGGTATGAAATGCTGGACGTTGAAAAAATCCGCCGCGACTTTCCCATCCTTTCCAAGACCCTGGAAGGCAAGCCCCTGGTCTACCTGGACAACGCGGCCACCACGCACAAGCCCGAATCCGTGATCCGGGCCCTGGACAATTTCTACCGCCAGGACAATTCCAACATCCACCGCAGCACGCACGGGCTTGCCAACAAGGCCACCGAGGACTACGAGCGCACCCGGCGGCACGTGGCCAGGTTCATCGGCGCGGCCTGCGCCCAGGAGATCGTCTTCACCCGCAACGCCACCGAATCCATCAACCTGGTGGCCCGCAGCTGGGCCGCGGAAAACCTGAAGGCCGGCGACGAGATCCTGGTCACCGAGATGGAGCACCACGCCAACGTGGTGCCCTGGCAGATGCTGGCCCGGGAGAAGGGCCTGAAGCTGAAGGTGCTGCCCTTCGACGACCAGGGACTGCTGAAGATGGACGAGCTGGACTCCCTGCTGACGGAGAAGGTGAAGCTGTTCGCCTTCACCTGGGTGTCCAACGTGCTGGGCACGGTCAATCCGGTGGAGGAGCTGGTGCGCCGGGCCAAGGCCAGGGGCGCCGCCGTGCTGGTGGACGCGGCCCAGGCCGCGCCCCACCTGGGCGTGGACGTGAGGAAGCTGGGCTGCGACTTCCTGGCCTTTTCGGCCCACAAGATGCTCGGCCCCACGGGCGTGGGCGTGCTGTGGGGCAGGGAGGAGCTGCTGGACGCCATGCCGCCCTACCAGGGCGGCGGAAGCATGATCGAGGACGTCCGGCTTCCCGAAGGAACCACCTGGAACCTGGCGCCCTGGAAGTTCGAGGCCGGCACGCCCGACATCGCCGGGGTGGCCTGCTTCGACGCGGCCCTGGACTACCTGGAGGCCCTGGGCATGGACGAGGTGCACCGCCGCGAGGCCGAGCTGACCGCCCTGGCCCTGGACCGCCTGCAGCGGGTGGAGGGCTTCCGCCTGTACGGCACCCGCGATCCTTCGCGGCGGGGGGCGGTGATTTCCTTCAACCTGGAGGGCGCCAACGCCTCGGACCTGGGCCAGCTGCTGGATTCCATGGGCGTGGCCGTGAGGACGGGCAAGCTCTGCGCCCACCCCATCATGAGGCACTACGGGGTGGAGGGCATGGCCCGGGCCAGCTTCTACTTCTACAACACCGGCGAGGAGGTGGAGCGCTTCGTCCAGGACCTCCAGCGCTGCCGCAAGATCCTTGGCGTTCCGGCGGTGAAGGCATGACGGAGGCCCTGCCGCCGAAGTTGAAGGCCATGGTGGAGGAGCTCAATTCGGTCGACGACCTCACCGACAAGTACGAGATCCTCATCGAGATCGGGGGGCGGCTTGAGGAGATTCCCGAGGAGGCCAAGACCGAGGCCAACCTGGTGCGGGGCTGCCAGTCCGTGGTGCACGTTTACGGCGGACTTCAGGACGGGAAGATGGCCTTTCGGGGCCACGCCGACGCCATGATCGTCAACGGCCTGCTGACCCTGCTGGTGGAGGGCCTTTCGGGCCTGACCCCCCGGGAGGTGCTGGCCGTGTCCCCGGACTTCATCAAGGAGACCGGCGTGGTCAAGGCCCTGACCCCCTCGCGGGTCAACGGGTTCTACAACATTTACGAGCGCGTCAAGGCCCTGGCCCTGGCGGCCTCGAACGCGGGAGGAAAATGACGATGGTCACCGAAGACGACATCCGCGAGGCGCTCAAGCCCATCGAGGATCCCGAACTGCACATGGCCATCACCGAGCTGGGCCTGATCTACGGCGTGCGCATCGCGGAGGAGGGCAAGAAGGTGGAGGTGGACATGACCCTGACCTCCATCGCCTGCCCCATCGGCCCGCAGCTGCGCGCGGCGGTGCACGGCGCGGTGGCCAAGCTTCCGGGCGTGGAGGAGACGCGGGTAAACCTGGTGTTCAGCCCGCCCTGGGACCCGCGCACCATGGCCAGCGAAGACGCGCAACTCCAATTGGGGCTGATGTAGGGGACCTTGCCGGCCACGAGAGTGGAATTTTCCGACAAAGCGGCTTGCCAAGCGGGCCGCTTTTTTATTTGATAGGGAGGACCTCCGGGGGTCGCTCCGGAGGGCCCAAGGAGGCGTCCCATGCGCATTGTCAAGACCATCGCCCTGCTGGGCGCGCTGGCGGCCCTGGCCGCCGGTTGCAAGGTCACGGAGCTGCATCCCCTCTTCACCCCCGGGGAGCGCGTGTTCCAGCCCACGCTGCTGGGCACCTGGACCAGCCAGGCCGGGGGGGCGCAATGGCGGGTTTCCAGGGGGAAGGACAGGAGCTACGTCTTCGCGTGGTCCGGCAACGGCCTGACGCGCACCTGCCAGGCCGTGCTGGGCCGTTCGGTGAACGACTATTTCCTGGAATTCGGGCCGGCCCGGGACCCCCTTCCCGGGAACCCGCTGGAGGCGCCCCTGTACCTGCTGGCCAAGCTCCAGTTCCGCGGCAGCGAGGTGGCGCTTTCCTTCCTGGACGCGGAAGTCCTGCGGAACCTGGCCCGGGCGCGGGCCGGCGGCGGACCCCAGCCCTGGGGCGGGCTGCCCCGCCCGGAGACCCTGCTGGGCCGGCAGGGCGGCGCGGACGCGCCCCTGGTGCTTTCCGCGGATACCGGGGGGCTGAAGGAAATCTTCGCCTTCCTGTATCACCATCCCGAGGCCTTCGCCCCGGCCCGGCCGGTGGACACCTACCTGCTTCAGCGCTGAGCCTTTTCCCAGCCAGGAGACGAACATGCCGAGAAAGGTTTCCCCCCGCGGACCGGTGGAGGGGCTTTTGTGGATGTCCCAAAGGACCGGGGAGGATGAAAGCCTGGTGATCTGGGGCGGCGGCAATTCGTCGGTGAAGGCGCCTTTCCGCGACTTCCGCGGCCGCGAGGTGGCGGCGCTGTTCGTCAAGGGGTCCGGATCGGACATGCGCGTCCTGAAGGAAACGGACCTGGCCGTGCTGGACCTTCAAGCCGTGCTGGAACTGCGCTCCCGCCGGGAGCTTTCCGACGGGGCCATGGTGGAATACCTGGCCCGCTGCCAGATGAAGCCCGGACCGCGCCCCTCCATCGAAACCCTGCTGCACGCCTTCCTTCCCGCGCCTTTCGTGCTCCACACCCACGCCGACGCCACGGCCGCCCTGACCGACAACCCGTCCTCGGCCGCCCACGTGAAGGCCTGCTTCGGCGGCGGGGTGGGCCTGGTGCCCTACCAGCGACCGGGCTTCGGGCTTTCGCTGGCCACCTGGAAAACCTTCGCGGCGCGGCCAAACCAGGACGCCATCCTGCTGGACAAGCACGGCCTGGTGACCTGGGGGGACACGGCCGAGGAGGCGCTGGAGAGGACGAAAAGGCTGGTGGCCAAGGCAAAGGCCTATGCCCTTCGACACAGCTCCCTCCTTCGCCTTCCGGGGTCCGGAGGGCAGGCAGGGCCGGGATCCCGGCGCGGCAGAGACCACACGCCGCCTGCCGAGATGCTTCCCATACTGCGGGGAGAACTATCACGGGGTGAACGGCAAATCCTCTGCCTGGATGAGTCCAAAGAGGCCGTGGCGTTTTCGCTGCTGCCGGACGTGGAGGAGCTGGCCCGGGGAGGGCCGGCCACGCCCGACCACCTGCTCTACACCAAGCCCAGGGCGCTGGTCCTGCGCCTGGAAGGCGGAAAGGACCCGGCCGCCCGGATCCGCGCCCGGATTGAAAAATACCGCCGCTGGTACGATTCCTACTTTCAAAAATACGCCGCGCCCGCTCTGGTGAAGCTGGACAGCGCGCCCCGCGTGGTGGTGCTGCCGGGCCTGGGCGTGGTCACCACGGGCAAGGACCCGCGCTCAGGGCTCGTCGGCCGGGACATCTTCCGGCATTCCATGGCGGTGCGGCAGATGGCCCGGGGCCTGGGTGGCTACCGGCCCATCGGCCTGAGGCAGGTCTGCGACTTCGAGTACTGGCCCCTGGAAAACTACAAGCTGACCCTGGCGCCGAAGGAAAAGGAGTTCTCGCGCCAGGTGGCGGTGGTCACCGGCGCGGCCCGGGGCATCGGCAAGGCCGTGGCCCTGGCCCTGGCTACCGAGGGCGCCTGCGTGGCACTGATGGACCTGGATGAAGCGGGTGCCCGCGCCGCGGCCGGGGAAATCGAAAGTGCCCAGGGTCCCGGACGGGCCCTGGGCCTGGGGGTCGACATCTCGGACGAGGCGGCGGTGAAGCGGGCCTTCGGGCAGGTGGCGCTGAAGTGGGGCGGCCTGGACCTGCTGGTGTCCAACGCGGGCCTGGCCCGCTGCGCGCCGGTGAAGGATTCGAGCCTGAAGGACTGGGAGCAGAGCTTCGCGGTCAACGCCCGGGGCCATTACCTTTGCGCCCGGGAGGCGGCCAGGATGCTGGTGGCCCAGGGCCTGGGGGGCAACCTGGTGTTCATCTCCTCCAAGAACGTTCTGGCGCCGGGAAAGGATTTTTCGGCCTATTCGGCCAGCAAGGCGGCCCAGACCCAGCTCGCCCGGGTGCTGGCCCTGGAACTGGCCGAGGCCCGGGTGCGCGTCAACTGCGTGGCCCCGGACGGGGTCTTCGAGGATTCCAGGCTCTGGGACAACATCCGGGAAAGCCGGGCCAAGGCCCACGGCATTCCGGCCTCGAAGCTTGAGGATTTCTACATGCAGCGCAACCTGCTCAAGCGCCCGGTGCTGCCCGGGGACGTGGCCCAGGCCGTGCTCTTCCTGGCCTCGCCCCGCGCGGCCAAGACCACCGGCGCGATCCTGCCCGTGGACGGCGGGGTGAAGGAAGCCTTTCCAAGGTAGCGAAAGGACCATTTCGGCAGCCCGCGAAACCAAGGTGGACGCATGGATGGCCGTTTGAAATTGCTGAAGGTGGATCGAAAGGAGATGTTTGAAACCGTCCCCGGGGTTCCGGGCCGCTATTTTTCCGGCCTTTCCGTGCGGGCTCGGCTGTGCTATGGTGGCCGAAATTTCGAGCTTGCCTTCTTCCATCCCTATTTCCCCAAACGCCTCTGGGCCTTCACCCAGAAGGTGGCCGAAGCGAAGCTGTTGAAGAAGGGAAGCCTTCCGAAGGAAATCCGGAGGTTGAAGCTTCATGAGCCGGCCGGCCATTTTGTTTGACCTGGATGGAACCCTTTCGGATCCCAAGGATGGGATCACCAGAAGCATCCGTCACGCCTTGGACGAGCTCCACCAGCCCCTCGACCCGTCGACCTCCCTGGAATGGGTGATCGGCCCACCCCTGAAAGACTCCCTGGCCCGCCTGCTGCCCGGACGCGAGCACTTGGCCGCCGAGGCCCTGCGCCTGTACCGCCAACGCTACGAAACCGTGGGCCTGTTCGAGAACGCCCTTTATCCCCGCGTCCCGGAGGCCCTTGGGGACCTGGCCAAACGGGCCCGGCTTTTCGTGGCCACCTCCAAGCTGGCCGAGTTCGCCGCCTCCATCTGCCGGCATTTCGGCATCGACGGCTATTTCGAGAAGGTCTACGGCTCCCGACCGGACGGAACCTTCGACGACAAGGCCGAGCTGCTGGGGCACATTCTCAAAGAGAAGGGACTTGCACCCGAGAACTGCCTGATGATCGGTGACACCCGATTCGACATCCTCGCGGCCAAGGCCCATGGAATTGCCGCGTTGGGTGTGCTTTGGGGATACGGAAGCCGCGAAGAACTGCTTGCCGCCGGCGCGGAGGGGCTGGTGGAAAGGCCGGGTGGCCTGGCAGGGAAGGTGGCAAGTCTTCCGACCGGGTCCGGCGCGAGCCGTGGCTGATATGAGTCCTTGGATTGTCTTCGACGCGATGGGAGTGATGTTCAAGGTGGGCGACGACACCCGCGAACTGCTCATTCCCTTTATCCGCGGGAAAAACCCCGAAGTCGAGGACGCGGCCATCTTGGAGGCCTACCTCCAAGCCAGCCTGGGTAGGATGACGTCGAAGGAGTTCTGGGAAAGCCTGGGCCTGGGCGGCGGGTTTCCGGCCGTGGAGCGGGAATACCTGGATACCGTGGAGGTGAATCCCGAGGCCGTCCAGGCCGCCCGGGGGCTGGCGCGACGCTTTCCCCTGGCCATGCTTTCCAACGACGTCAAGGAATGGTCCGCGCGTCTAAGGGAAAAATTCGACCTGAACCGGCTCTTCCGCCTTTAGCTTATCAGCGGGGAGCTTGGCTTGCGAAAGCCCGACCCGGCCATCTTCCAGAAATTGATCCAGGCGCTTGAAGTCGAGCCACAAAGCATCTATTTTCTGGACGACAGCGCCAGGAACGTCGAAGCCGCTCGGGAGCTGGGAATACGGGCGTTCTGGATCAAAGACGCCGGCAGGGAGTTTGGGCCCGGGGAGGCTCTGGATCTCCGATCCGCGGCCGAGCGGATAGAAGAGGCCTTCAACGGCTGATCACGCGCCTATTCGCCGGAGATTCGCATGCTGCCCAAGGAAATCCAAGCGACATTGGCCGGCCGGGGCATATTCCCCCTGGATCCCGCGGCCCCCTATCCAGGAGTTGAAATCGAAATTGTACCTGGCCAGGACCCCTGAAAAACGCCGGGCCATTGTCAAAGTGCTGACCCTGAAGCGGGAACCATGGAAATCCCTGTTTCTTCACGAAATCGACGCGTATCACGAAATCGAGAAGACCGGATATGAAAGGAACTGCCCAAAGCTGCTGGGCTTTGACAAGAAGCTGTTCCTTTCGGCATGGGAACGCGTGCCGGGAAGGGTTTTGGGAAGAGGGAGGTTTTTCTTCGAAAAGATAAGGCCGAGGCAGACGGAACAGATTCTCGGCGCCATCCATTGGATTTCCAAGGTGCGGCCCCAAGGAGCCGCCGGAAAAGGGATGGAGTATTCCCATGGCGATTTGATTTGCGGCAACATCCTGGTGTCGCCCAACCAGGTGAGCCTGGTCGATTGGGAACACGCGGGCATGCGGCCGCTCCGGTTCGGGTTGGACGCGACTCTGCGTCTGGCTGAAAGGAACCGCCACGCCCGCGGGAGGTGAAAGATGGCCGAAACAAGGCGCTACGACCCCCAATGGGTGGTGGGATTTTACGACACCTACGGCGACAAGGAGTGGCAGCGCTTCGACAAGTCGCCGGCCGCCGAGGTCCGCCAGGACCCCGTGAAGTGGGCCGAGCTGCTGAAGATGGAACTGGAAGCCTGCCGCGAACCGGGCTGCCTGGACCTGGGTACCCACCTGATCGGGGTTGTGGAAAAAGGTTGAGATGAGCCAAGCCGCCAATTAGACTAGTATTAGATCAGAATTTTGGGAGGCAGCCGTGACCACGGTGGGAACCTACGAAGCCAAGACCAAGTTCACCAGCCTGCTGAAGCGGGCGGAAAAAGGCGAGACCATCATCATCGCCAGGCATGGGGTGCCCGTGGCCAAGCTTCTTGCCGCCGGAACACCGCCAAAGAGGCCCGTGCGGGAGGTGATCGCCCAAATGAAGGAGTTCGCCAGGGGGAGAAGCCTGCGGGGCCTTTCGATCAAGAAGATGATCGAAGACGGGCGTGCCTGATGCCCGGCGCCTTCGTGTTGGACAATTCGGTCGCGATTTCCTGGTGTTTCCCGGAGGAGCGGAGGGCGACCCTGGCCGTGCTCGACAGCCTCGCCACGCGGGAAGCTTTGGTACCATCCATTTGGCCCCTTGAACTGGGAAACGCTTTGGCGGTCGCGGAGCGCGGAAAAAGGCTGACCGCGGGTGATCTCTCGGGCTTTCTTTCCTTTTTTTCCCAGCTTCCCATCCGGGTCGAGCCCGAAACCCCTTCACGCCAGCTGAAGCAGATTCTTTCCTTGGCCAGGGAGCACGGCCTTTCCACCTACGACGCTTCCTACCTCGACCTGGCCATGCGCCTGGCCCTGCCCCTGGCCAGCCTGGATAAGGACCTGTCCAGGGCGGCCAGGCGCGCGGGAGTGAAGGAATTCAGGCCCTGACAATCGGATGCCCATGGCCAACCAACGCAGCAAGGTCTTCAACGACACGGCGGAACTTTACGACCAAGTGCGGCCGGGGTACCCGGATGAACTGGTCGAGGCCGTGATCCGGATGTCGGGCATCCCGGAGGGCGGTGACATCCTGGAGATCGGCTGCGGCACGGGCCAGGCCACCCGGAGTTTCGCCAAGCGCGGATACCAGATGACCTGCCTGGAGGCCGGAGACCGCCTGGCCGAACTGGCGGCCGTAAATTTCAAGGGAAACGCCGGGGTGCGGGTGGTGAAGGCCCATTTTGAGGAATGGCCCCTGCCGGCCCAGGGCTTCGACCTGGTGCTCGCGGCCACTTCCTTTCATCACCTGGAGCCGGGGATACGCTTTGAGAAGTGCGCCCAGGCCCTGAAGCCGGGCGGCGGCCTGGCCATCTTTTTCAACGCGCCCGGGGAGGGCGACCCGTCTTTCCGGGCCGGCCTGGACTCGGCCTACCGGGCCCACGCGGCGGAGCTGGCCTCGGATTTCAAGTCGGCCACGCTTGAAAAGCGCGCGGATCCCTCTTCGCTCAACCAGGAGGCCGGGCCCTGTTTCGAGCCCTTCCAGGTCCGCCGGTTCCCCTGGCAGGCCGCCTATGGCACCGAGGACTACCTGGGGCTTCTCAACACCTATTCGGACCACGCCATGTTGGATGAAAAAAGGAGGCAGGGCCTGCACGCGGCTATCCGCAAGGTTTGCGAGGATCGCGGCGGCAGGGTTCCCGTCGCCTACGTGGCCGTCCTGTTCATTGCGAAGCGAAGGCTTGGATAGGATTTTCCGGAGCAAGCCATGCCCGAATGGCGCCTTGAAAAAAGGGCCGGATCAGGGAGCGCTTTGAATTGACGACACGGCCTTACATGCCCCTGGAGATGCGGAATTTGACGCGAAGGGCGGGTTTTGGGAAAAATCGGTTCTACCACAACGACCAGAGCGGCCCCTTCCGCAGGTCCATGCACCGCTTTGTGGTGGTGGCGGAGAAGCCCAAGGGGCGTAAAACGGCTTGCCGGGTCTGCCGGAAGCTGTTATAAACCGGGTATGGCATTCGGTGCCATACCTTGGGGGCCCCTATGAAAATCACGACGCATATCGACGAAAAGCTGCTCAACCAGGCCAGAAGGGAGACCGGCATCGTGTCCCAGAGGGAAGTGCTGGAGACCGGGCTGCGCAACCTTTTGGCGGACGTAAAGCGCCGCAGGTTCGTCAAAGAGTTTGACCGGTTCCGGCTGAACCTCACCTTAGCCGGCCTCAAGGGCTCCCGGGGTTGAACCGCCTTTTCCTCATCGACAGTTCCGCCTGGATCTTCGCCCTGGGCGCCCGCCCGGTGCCGGAGATCCGCGACAGGGTGGCGGAACTGGTGGATTCCAACCTCGCGGCCCTCACTTCCCCCATTTATTTCGAACTCGCTTCGGCCGCCGCATCGTCTGCCGAAACGCCGCGCCTGCTGGACTACCTTTCGTCGTTGCATCCCTTTCCCCTGCTGCCTGAAGACTGGTTGCAGGCGGCTTCCTGGCTGAAGGGCCTGCGGCAAAAGGGCCTGAAGGCGAAAACCATGGATGCCCTCATCGCCTACAAGGCGCATAAGCACGGCCTTGTCCTGCTTCATGCCGATTCCGACCTGGACCGCATCGCCTCAGCGGCCGGGGTTGAAACGGAAAGCTATGTCCGCCTGGTGCGGGCGCGTTCGGGTGGGCGCTGACGATCAAGGCGAAAGCTGGCACATCCTTCCCGGCGGCGGACAGGAGAAGTTCGAGACCCTGGAGGCGGCGCTGAAGCGCGAGTGCCTGGAAGAGGCCGGCCAGGAGGTTCAAGTGGGCGAGCTGCTCTTCGTGCGCGAGTACCTGGGCAGCCACCACGAATTCGCGGCCAAGGACGGGCACGTGCACCAGGTGGAGTTCATGTTCCGCTGCAAGCTCTCCGGCGCCCGCCGGCCCCTTTTTGCCTCGGTGCCGGACAACGAGCAGGTGGGCGCGGCCTGGGTGAAGCTTTCCGAGCTGGCCAGGGTGGAGCTTTACCCCAAAGCCCTGGCGGGCCATCTGGCCGCCCTGGACGCCGGCAAGCCCGCGCCGCGTTACTGGGGGGACGTGAACTAGACGCGGTTGGGTCCCTCCTTGACTCGGCTCGAAAATCGGTTTATCCTAATTTCAGAAAAAGTCTGAATTTCGGAGGAACCATGCCTGTTGCCCACCTGCGGGAAAGAGGCCAGCTCACCATCCCGGCCGGCCTGAGGAAGGAGTTGGACCTCAGGGAGGATAGCGCGCTCAGCCTGGTGAAGGCCGGCGGCGCCCTTTTCCTGGTTCCCAAGGCGTTGGAAGGCGACACCCTGGCCAGGAAGACCGAATCGTTGATGAAGAAAAAGGGAATCACCCTGGAGGGCCTGCTGAAGGACCTTCGGGGGGCGCGCCGCGCCTACGCCAAAGAGCGTTATGGCGCTTGAATCGTGGAAGGTCTTCATCGACACCAGCGCCCTGGCCGCGGGCATTGCGTCTTCCCGGGGCGCTGCCCGCGAGGTGCTGAGGCTGGCCGAGGCGGGCATTTTCGAGCTTCTGGTCTCGGAACAGGTTCTGGTGGAACTGGACCGGGTATTCTCAGCCAAATTTGCCCAACACGCCGGAGAGCACCGGCGCTTCCTCTCCCGGCTGAAACCGAAGCTTGTCGAAGATCCGGACCTCGCCGAAGTGAAGAAGGTGGAATCCGCGATCGATCCCGGGGACGCCGGCATCCTGGCCGCCGCCATGAAGGCCAAGGCGGACTGGCTGGTGACCTGGGACAAGAAACATTTCCTTTCCCCCAAGGCAAAGGCTGCTTCCACCTGCCGATTGGCCGACCCTGGCGAATTTCTGGCGGCCTTCCGCGCCTGGCTTGAGGAGCGGGCGTGACCGGCCGGGGCCCTTGGCCAGGCTTTTCGGTTGGATCAACCCGGCCGGCGGGGTAAAATGCCGTCCGGCGGCGTGGGATTTTCGACCGCGGCGGAATTTTCCCGATTTAAAGGAGGGTTTCATGAAAAGACGCGGGATGGCGGGGTTGATTCTCCTGGTGACGGCGGCGTTCCTGCTGCCCGGCTGCACGGCCTACGTCCATCCTTCCGACGTACAGGCGAGGTTCAGCGCGCTTCTGGAAGGCGCCCAGAGGGCCCAGCAGGACTACCAGGCCAAGAAGGACCTGTACGACCGGGCCGTCGCCTTGAGCGGCCAGCCGGACCTGAACCCCTACCCGGACATGCGGCAGCTTCTGGACGAGATGAGCCCCCTGATCCGGCAGATCGGGGACAAGGCCCAGCGGCTGCAGGGTTTCAAGAGGAATTTCGACGCCCTTTTCGCCGGCCGGCAGGTGATCTCCTCCAAGGATCCTGACTGGGACCGCTTCCGCACCGTCAGCATCGAGTTCCAGCAGGAGGAGCAGCCCCTCAACGACCTGTGGGGCCAGTACAATAAGGAAGCCTCGGCGTTCCAGCAGGACGTCGACAACTTCATGATCGGCCCGATGGCGCTGGACGACGCCCTGGCCCGGCTCCACCATTTTTCGGATTTCATGAACAAGGGGCTGGAAGACCTTGCCGGACAGGTCCAGGACGCCGAGGGCCAGGTTGCCCTTTTCAAGCAGCAGGACCTGGGCTATGACTTTGTCGCCAACAAGGTGGAACTGCTGGGCGAGATGCGCGCCACGGTCAGGGACCTCTATTCCATGAAGCACGACCTGGAACCCAGGGTGGAAAGCCTGGGAGAATCCCTGGACCAGGACCGTCCGCGCGATGTCTGGGTGGGGCCCGGGATCCCGCGCACGGACGTGCTTCCGGAACTGCGCGACGCCCAGGCCCAGATCGGCAGGGACGAGGCGCGCCTGAAGGACCTGCAGAGGCGGTTCTACCCCCCCAAGCCCAAACAGGATCAAGGCCAGGATCAGGGTCATGGACATGACCAGGGCCAGGATCAGGGGCACTGAGGCCCTTTGGGGTGGATTCCCGGGCCGGGAAATGGCAGACTTGCATTCAAGGAAAGGAGGTGGTGCCTATGGCGAATGGTTGTAGTGGCATAGGAACACCCCTTGGGAGGATGGGGGAGTAGTGGAATCCTTCGAAACGGCGGCCGGCGACGGCCGCCGTTTTATTTTGGGCCGGGGCCCGGCGGCTTCGGGTTCAGGGCCAGTTGACCGGCATGGACCGGGGATGGAAGGCGGACCCGGCCTTCCGGTAGGAGGCCGCCAGGGAATCCACCTTTCCGCCGGCCAGGGCCCTGACGTGCAGGGA
>JAJYGY010000319.1 GCA_021790555.1 bacterium | reverse complement strand
ACGCCGAGGAGGCCTGAACCGCCGCCGGCCCGGGGGCCGAAAGGCCTTGCGCTCCCGGCCCGGCTTGATTATTATACGTCCGTCCAAAAATGACCAATCCGCCCGGGGCCGGGCGTCGTTCTTTAGGGAAAAGGGCGTCTTTTTCGGGGGAACAGGAATGCGAGGCACGCGGAAAACCCTGTGGCTGGCCGGCCTGCTGGCGCTTTCGGCCGGGGCCAGGGGCGACGTATTGAGCCTGAAGGACTACCTGGCCCAGGTGAAACAGGGCAACCAGGCCATCCGGGCGGCCCTGGACACCAACGCCAGCCTGGAGCTGGCCGACACCCAGGTGCTGACGGCCTTTTCGCCCCAGTTCAACGCCGTGGCCGAGTACATGGACAGCCAGGTGCCCCAGCAGGTGGCCTTCGAGAGCTTCCACACCTACTCGGGAAACCTCAACCTGGGCCTGAGCGACCTGCTGCCGACCGGCACCAAGCTGTCGCTGGGGTACCAGAGTTCGGAATCCATGCTGGAATACCTGGCCGGGGGCCTGGACACCGCCAGCGTGCCGGCCGGCCTGGCCGGGCTGCTTTCGGCCTTCGCGCCCCAGAACCCCTTCTACACCGTCAACCCCAGCCTGACGGTCACCCAGTCCCTGTGGAAGGGCTGGCTGGCAGGGGGCGTGCGGGCGCAGCAGCGCCAGGTGATGTCGGGCGCCCGGGCGGCCCAGGCCCTGAACCGCTTCCAGGTTGGCAGGATCCTTTTCCAGGCCGAGCAGGCCTACTACAACCTGGTGCTGGCCCAGGACGCGCTGGGCATCCAGCAGGAATCCCTGGACAGGGCCAACAAGATTTTGGACTGGGCCCAGCGCCGGGCCGCCAGCAACCTGGGCAACCAGGTGGACGTGCTGGCGAGCAAGGCCGCCGTGGAGCAGGCCGAGATCGGGCTGGCCCAGGCCCAGCAGGACCTTTCGGACGCGCGCCGCGGCTTCGATTCCCTGCGCGGCCTGAGCGGGGCGGCCTCCAGCGTGGAGCTGGAGCCCCTGGTGCAGCCCTCCGCGGCCCTGCGGCGCACCGGGGACCGCGAGGACCTGGTGGCCGCGCGCTTCGACCTGGACCAGCGCCGGGCCGAGGTGGACGTGGCCGCCGACCAGTACACCCCCGACCTGAAGGTCTTCGGCACGCTGAGCCTGGACGGGGGCGCGGGCGACTATCCCGACGCGCAGGGCCTGGGCTGGAGCACGGGGAACCTTTCCACCGCGGTGGGGGTGAATTTCAGCATGAACCTGGACCTTCCCCTTTTCCTGAGGACCATGAAGGGCGCCCGGCTGGCCAGGCAGTCGGGCCAGGAGGCCCTGGACCAGAAGCGCCGCGACCTGGACGACGACTGGGCCCTGCTGGAGGAGCACTGGCGGAACGTGCGGCAGAGGCTGGCGATCGCCGACGACCTGGAGGCCCTGCAGAAGGACAAGGCCGACCGGGAGAAGCGCCGCTTCGAGAACGGGCTGAGCACGAACTTCCAGGTGCTGCAGTACGAGAACGACTACACCCAGGCCCGCCTGATGAGGCTGAAGCTGGTGGCCGAGGCCAGCATCCTGAAGGCCGAGGCGGACTTCTACAACGGGAACGGGATCTGAAAAAAGGGGCGCCAACGCGGAGGAAAACGTGGTCAGGAAACTTCTTTCAAAACTGGGCGGGAACGGAAAGGGGAGCGGGAACGGCAGCGGCCCCGACGACGGGGGCGCGGCGGAGAGCGGCTTTTCCTGGGCCAAGCTCTCCATCGACCGCCCCATCTTCATCACCTGCCTGGTGCTGCTGCTGCTCATCGTGGGCTACCTGAGCTACCGGGGCCTGGGGGTGGACCTGTTTCCGGACATCGACATCCCGGTCATCACCGTCACGGTGCCCTACCGCGGCGCCGGGCCGGAGGAGATCGAGACCCTGGTGGTCAAGCCCCTGGAGGAGCAGCTTTCCACCATCGGGGGCCTGAAGCGCCTGCTGAGCAACTGCAACGAGGGCTACGGAACCGTCACCTGCCAGTTCCACCTGGACACGGACATCAAGTACGCCGAGCAGCAGGTGCGCGACCGCGTGCAGCTGGCCCGGGCCCAGATGCCCAAGGAGATCGACGAGCCCGTCATCCGGCGCATCTCGCTTTCGGACATGCCCATCTACGCCATGGACCTTTCGGCCGACCTTCCCCCGGCCAGGCTCTACGACCTGGCCCACGAGGTG
The DNA here is from genome assembly GCA_021790555.1 of bacterium. GTDB lineage: Bacteria > Oederibacteriota > JAJYGY01 > JAJYGY01 > JAJYGY01 > JAJYGY01. The sequence goes on along the minus strand of JAJYGY010000319.1, from coordinate 2,396 downwards.
ATCGAGCCCAAGCTTGAGCAGATCCAGGGCGTGGGCCTGGTGGACCTGCTGGGCGGGCGCAAGCGCGAGATCCAGGTGCTGCTGGACCGCGGGGAGCTCAAGGCCCACGAGCTGTCGGCCGGCCAGGTGGTCCAGAGCATCGCCGACAACAGCCAGAACGTGCCGGTGGGCGACGTGGACGAGGGGGGCAGGGAGAAGTCCTTCCGCACGCTGGGCCAGTACTCCTCGGTGTCCAAGATCGCCGACGTGGTGGTGCACGCCTTCGGCGGCGACGTGCCGGTGCGGGTGAAGAACGTGGGCCGGGTGGTGGACGGGCTGGAGGACGCCAAGTCCTACAGCTATTTCGACGGCAAGCCGGCCCTGGAATTCGACCTGTACAAGCAGTCCGGCACCAACACCGTGGCCGTGGCCACGGCCATCAAGGCGGGCCTGGAGCAGATCAACAAGGAGCTGGCGGGGCAGGCCGGCAGCCCCCACCTGGTGCAGGTGCGCGACGATTCGGTGTGGGTGGTGGACAACGTGGAGGACGTCAAGCAGACCATCGCCATCGGCATCCTGCTGGTGGTGCTGGTGGTGTACTTCTTCCTGGGCAACTTCCGGTCCATGTTCATCACGGCCCTGGCCCTGCCCAACTCGCTGCTGGGCGGGTTCATCCTGATGAAGATGGCCGGGTTCACCATCAACATCATGACCCTGCTGACCCTCTCGCTGGCCGTGGGGCTGCTCATCGACGACGCCATCGTGGTGCGCGAGAACATCTTCCGCTACATCGAGAAGGGGCTGCCGCCGCGCCAGGCGGCCCTGCTGGGGGCGCGCGAGGTGACCATGGCCGTGCTGGCGACCAGCGCGGTGATCATCTCGGTGTTCCTGCCGGTGGGCTTCCTGGCCGGCACGGTGGGCAAGTTCCTCAGCCAGTTCGGCCTGACCATGTGCTTCGTCATGGCCATCTCGCTGTTCGACGCCCTGACGGTGGCGCCCATGCTTTCGGCCTACTTCGCCGGCACCCACCGCGGCGCCGACAGCCCCACCCCCAAGCTGATGGCGGGCGTGGCCCTGGCGGGATTCCTGGGCGCCGGCGTGGTCGGCGGGATGATCGCCGGAAAGCCCGGCTTCCTGGTGGGCGGGGTGATCGGGGCCCTGGGAGGGCTGCTGGTTCCGGTGACGGTGGGGCCCTTCCAGAAGTTCGAGGCCTGGATGGACCGGGCCTATTCCCGCGTGCTTTCCTGGGTGCTGGACCACCGCCTGGCCACCCTGGGCTCGGCCCTGGCCATCTTCGTGGCCAGCCTTTCCCTGGGCAAGTACATCGGCTTCACCTTCATGCCCAATTCGGACAACCCGGAATTCGTCGTCACCCTGCAGATGCCCCCGGGGACCAGCCTGGACGGCACCGACGCGGTGGCCAGGCAGGTGGAGGCGGTGGTGCGGAAAAACCCCGAGGTGTCGCTGACCTCGACCACGGTGGGCAACGCCAACGGCCAGTCCAACGTGGCCACCATCTTCGCGGCCCTGGTTCCGGCGGAAAAGCGGCACATCGGCAGCCAGGACTTCAAGGAGGTGGTCCGCAAGGAACTGAAGCCCTTCGCCTACGCCGACCCCCGCGTCGGCGACTTGGACGTGGTGGGCGGCACCCAGGCCCCCTACAACCTGGTGCTGAAGGGCCAGGACCTGGCCACCCTGGATTCCGTGGCCGCCCAGGTCAAGGACCGCCTGGCCAGGGAGGTGCCCGGCCTGGTGGACCTGGACACCAGCGACAAGCAGGGCAAGCCGGAATTCGAGGTCAAACTGGACCCGCTGAAGGCAGGGCGCCTGGGGGTTTCCACGGTGGGCGCGGGGCAGGAACTGCGCACGCTGACCGACGGCAGCGTGGCCGGCAAGTTCCGGCAGGAGGGCAGGGAATACGACATCCGCGTGCGCCTCCAGCCCGACGAGCGCGACCTGCAGGCGGGCTTCGACCAGACCTACGTGCCCAACATCAACCACAACCTGATCCGCCTGTCCTCGGTGGCCACCGGCAAGGTGGGCACGGGGCCCTCCAGCATCACCCGCCAGGACCGCAGCCGGGCCGTGATGATCACGGCCCAGTACGCCCCGGGCGCGGCCCTGGGCACCATCCTGGACGAGTCCAGCCGGGTGATGAAGTCCATGAAGCTTCCCGAGGGGGTCAGCTACGAGTTCGTGGGGCAGGCCGAGGACTTCAAGGAGATGGGCCAGAGCATGGCCATGGCCTTCCTGCTGGCCCTGTGCATGATGTACCTGGTGCTGTCCTCGCTCTACGAGTCCTTCATCACCCCGCTAACCATCCTGCTGGCGCTGCCCTTCGCCCTGACGGGGGCCTTCGGGGCGCTGTTCCTGGTGGGGGAGATGGACAACCACGGCGTCTTCTCGGCGCTGCACCG
>JAJYGY010000309.1 GCA_021790555.1 bacterium | reverse complement strand
CCCGGCCTCGCCGGGCGGCGGTCTCCCGGCCGAGAGGCGGGAAAATAAGGAGGAATCCGGCTTATGTTCAGAGCGATGTATACGGCGGCTTCGGGCATGTACACGCAGCAGTTCAACATGGACGTGCTCGCCAACAACCTGGCCAACGTCAACACCACGGGCTTCAAGGCCAGCCGCGTGGAGTTCCAGGACCTCCTCTACCAGCAGCTGCGCCAGGCCGGCAGCATCGACAGCCTGGGACAGCAGCTGCCCCTGGGCCTGGAGGTTGGCAGCGGGGCCAAGACCGCGGCGACCCAGAAGATGTTCAGCCAGGGGTCCGGCCAGCAGACCAACAACCCCACGGACCTGATGGTCAACGGGGACGGATTCTTCCAGGTCTCCATGCCCGACGGAACCATCGCCTACACCCGGGACGGGTCCTTCCAGGTCGACGGAAGCGGAAACCTGGTGACCGCCAACGGCTACCAGATCCAGCCGCCCATCAACATCCCGTCGCAGGCCACCGGAATCGTGGTGAGGTCGGACGGGCAGGTTCAGATCACGCTTCCGCAGGGACAGCCCAACCAGGTGGTGGGCCAGCTGCAGCTGGTGAAGTTCGTCAACCCGGCCGGCCTGACCTCCAACGGCCAGAACCTCTACACCGCCACCGACGCCACGGGCACGCCCCAGGTCGGCACCCCGGGTCTGGACGGCCTGGGCACCATTTCGCAGGGCTTCCTGGAGTCGTCCAACGTCCAGGTCACCGACGAGATGGTCAACCTGATCATGACCCAGAGGGCCTACGAAAGCGACACCAAGGTCATCCAGGCGGGCGACACCATGCTCAGCGACGCCAACCAGCTGGTCCAGTGATGTTTAGGCACGGTTTTGGGCGCCGGGTGGTGCTGGTTGGCGCGGTTCTGGCCGCGTGCCTGGGGGCCCGGGCTTCCGCCGACGGCCTTTCCTACCGCCTGAAGGACCGTGCCATCGTGGACGGTCCGGACATCCTGGCCAGGGAGGTGCTCCAGCCGGCCCCCAAGGGGGCCCTGGCCAAGGTGGTCCTCGGCAGGGTGGGCATGCCCGGCTCCATGACCCTGCTGACGCGGCCGCGGGTGGCCTTCCACCTTTCGCAGGACAGCGGCGAGAAAGTGGAATTGAAGGGCGAGGCCTGCAGGGTCTACGCCTCCAAGCGCCCGGTGAAGGGGGCCGCGCTGGTCCGCTACGGGCACGAATACATCGCCGAGCAGCTCCGGGCCCTGTCCGGGCGCGCCCAGGTGGAGATCCTCGACCCGCCCATTCCGGAAGACTTCCAGGTCCCGGACAGGGACTTCACCTTCCGCCTGCTTTCCGGGCCGCAGCGCGAGGTGTGGCGGGGAAGGGTGATCCTGCCGGTGCAGGTGACCGAGGTGGGGGACGACGGCCAGCCCTACGTGGTGGGCGAGTCGACCCTTTCCTACCTGGTGAAGGTGGCGCAGCCGGAGCTGGTCGCCCTGAAGAACATCATGCGGGGCGACGTCATCGGGCCGGACAACGCGGCCATGCTGGTGAAGGACACCACCTACCAGCAGGAGGACGGTTTCGACGACACCACCGAGGCCTACGGGCTGGTGGCGCAGCGGCTGATCCCGGCGGATTCGCCGGTGCTGGTGTCCCAGGTTCAGCGGCCCTACCTGGTGAAGCTGGGGGACATCGTCCGCCTGCGGGTCCAGTCCGGCGGGGTGAGCGTGGGTGCCCGCCAAGGCCATGCGCAACGGCCGCAAGGGGGATTCGATCCCCGTGATGATCATGGAGACGCACAAGCAGGTGAACGCGAGGGTGGTGGATTCGCAGACGGTGAAAACGGAGGCCTATTAAAGGGGCGTTTTTCCACCCGGGCGCCCCGGGGAGGTGGGATGAAAAAGACTTCAAGCATGCTGGCCATGGGGGCCCTTTGCCTGGCCCTGGCGGCGGGGGTCCGGGCGGATTCCCTGTGGCCGGGAGGCCAGGCCGACAACGGCAATAGCGCCAGCCTGATCTCGGACCAGAAGGCGCTGTCGGTGGGCGACATCGTCACGGTGCAGATCGTGGAGAACATCACCGCCAGCCAGGCGGCCTCGACCCAGGTGCAGAAGCAGGCCAACGTGGGCGGGGGCGCCGGGCTGGGAGGCTGGGGCCAGAACGTCATGCCCATCAATTCCTACGGGGCCGGCGCCGAGGAGAGCCAGAGCGGCGGGGGTTCCTCCACCCGTTCGGGCAGCCTGGTGGCCACGGTTTCGGCCAGGGTCATCCGCGTGCTTCCCAACGGCAACCTGTACGTGGAGGGAAGGAAATCCATCACCGTCAACCAGGAGACGCAGAACATCTTCCTGAGCGGCATCGTGCGGCCCAAGGACGTGGGGACGAACAACATCGTACTCTCCTCCGACATCTCCGACGCGCAGATCCGCTACGAGGGCAAGGGCCCGCTGACGGAAAAGAGCGACGAAGGGGTGTTCACCAGGATTTTGGACTGGCTGGGCTTGATTTAGGCGGGTGGGCTTTCGACTAAGGGGAGTTTCCGGCATGAAATTCGGATCGGGACGTTGGCTTTTCCTGGGCGCGGTGCTGGCGGTCGCCCAGACCCAGGCCATGATGGTGAGGATCCGCAACATCGCCAGGCCCCTGGGGGCGCGGCAGAACCAGCTTTCGGCCGTGGGCCTGGTGGTGGGCCTGGACGGGACCGGGGACTCCAACTACACCGGCTTCAGCGACCAGGCGCTTTCCAACCTGCTGAGCAACTACGGCATCAACGACCCGGCCAGCAGCCTGCGCACCAAGAACGTGGCCGTGGTGATGGTCACCTGCCAGCTGGACCCTTTCCTGAAGAACGGCGACAAGGCGGACGTGGTGGTCTCCTCCATGGGGGACGCCACCAGCCTGGCCGGGGGCGTGCTGGTGCAGACCCCCCTGAAGGCGGCCGACGGCAAGGTCTACGCGGTGGCCCAGGGCCCGGTTTCGGTGGGGGGCAAGCTTTACGGCAAGATCGGCAGCCTGCTGAGCCGCGGCCCCATGACCACGGGCCGCATTCCCAACGGCGCCATCGTGGAACAGGCCGTTCCGGCGACCGTGGTGGGTGAGGACGACCGCATCGACTACGCCCTGCAGATCCCGGACTACACCACGGCGGCCAGGATGGCCATGGCCATCAACGAGACCTTCGCCCAGCTGAAGCCGGCCTACGCCAACGTGGCCCAGGCCAAGGACGCCTCCACGGTGGAGGTGACCGTGCCCCAGGAGTTCCGCCACAACGTCGTGGATTTCATGGCGGCGGTGGAGCAGGTCCAGTTCAACATCGAGGAGGTCAGCAACAAGGTCGTGGTCAACGAGCGCACCGGGACGGTGGTGATGGGCATGAACGTGGCCATCGACACCGTGGCCGTGGCCCACGGCAACCTGAACGTGAACATCCAGGTGACCAACCAGGTTTCGCAGCCCAATTACTTCCAGCCTGGTTCCTCGGCCCTGTTCTACAACAACGAGAACATCCACGTCAAAGGCGCCGGCGGCAACCTGGTGGCCCTGCCGGAGACGGCCACCATCGCCGACCTGGTGGCGGCGCTCAACGTCATCGGGGCCACCCCGGCCGACCTGATCTCCATCCTCCAGGCCATCAACGCGGCCGGGGCCCTGCACGGCGACCTGGAGATCATGTAGCGCTCCGGTCCCATCCTTCCTCGGCGGATTCATGGACATCGCGGCAAATTCCTTCTTCAACGGCCAGACCCAGCTTTTCGCCGCCCAGTCGGCGGCGTTGCAGGGCAAGGTGAACCAGCTGAAGGCCGACGCCACCGCCCAGGCCGGCTCGTCCCAGCCCATGACCGAAAAGCAGCAGGCCTTGTGGAAGTCCTGCCAGGACTTCGAGGGCATCTTCATCCAGTACCTGCTGGAACAGATGCGCAAGGCGGGCCCCCAGGACACCTTCCTGGACAAGGGCCTTGGGCACGACATCTTCGTGTCGATGTACGACCAGGAACTTTCCAAATCGATGGCCAAGGCCGGCCAGTTCGGCATCGCCAAGATGGTGTACAATCAGCTGAGCAAGCAGCTTTCTTGATGAAGGCCGTTGGTACGGCACCTGAGCGTGGTTGAGTTCTTTTTTTCAGGTGCCAGGATGAACCTGAACAATTGTCCGGAATGCGGGAGGGCCCATCTGGGAAGCGGCCTGTGCCGGGAATGCCTGGCCGGACTGGAAAGGGAGTTCGAGCGCCTGAGGGAATACCTGAGGGGCAACCCGGGCGCCCAGCTGGAATCCGCTTCCGAGGCGACGGGTCTGCCCACTGCCAAAATCCTCAAGTTCCTCAAGGAGGGGCGCATCCGGGTTTCGAGCCCGGCCACGCCTCCTCCGGCCCGCGAGATCCAGGCGCCACGGCCGGCGCCGCGCCAGGAAGACGCCGTCAAGAAACGGACCGCGGCCCACCATCCAAGGTCCACGCCCGGACGGCATTTCCGCCAAGGAAAATAAGGCTTTTTTCCCCTAATCCGGGGACTCCTTTGGACGATAAAAGAGGGTGGAAGCAAGGTTCCCACCCTTTTTTGGATGCAGCAACATGGTTGTCAACGCTGGAAATGGAATCGGCGGCATCCGCCCGGTCCCCAGGCCCCAGCCGCCCGCGCCC
>JAJYGY010000017.1 GCA_021790555.1 bacterium | reverse complement strand
AGTTGACCGTCCCCTCACCGGCCGCCGAGAAGGTGTAGGTGAACAGGACGGAGGCGCCGGAAGAGAGATCCAGGGAGGGCGGCCCAAGCAGGGTGAGGGTCAGGCCGCTCAAGCTGCCGCCCGTCACGCTGGTCGCGGCCAGGCTGGAGGCCGTGTGGACCGCCGTGGCCTGCCCGGTGTTGGTGACGCTCAACAGGAGGGTGAACACCTGGCCTCCCTTGACCCCGACACGGGGGGCGATCAGGCTGGCGGTGAGCGAGGCCGGATTGACGATCTGCACCACCGAAGAGGGCGCCACGGCCGAGGAGACCTGGAGCAGCGAATTGGAGTCCGTGCCCAGGGCCACGGCCGAGAAGGAAACCCCGCCCGAGGCCGAGGCCGAATAGGTCCAGGTGAAGAGAACCGAGGCCCCGCCGGCCAGGTTGGAAGCGGTCGGGGAGCTCAAAAGCGCCACCCCACCCCCGCCGGACGCGCTGAAGGTGAGGGACGGCAGAACCGACTGCGCCTGGGCGGACCCGCTGTTGGTGACCGACAGCACCACCGTCAGCACTCCTCCCAGCGACTGCTGGGCCGGAAGGGCCAGGAAGGAGGCCGCCAGCTGGGCGCGCCTCTGCAGGGCGATGGTGTTGGAACCGGAGACGGCCGAACTCACCTTCAAGGTGTTGTCCAGGGCGTCCGTCCCGGTGGCGTTGCCGCTGAAGGAAACGCTGCCGTCCGAGGCCGCCGAATAGGTCCACGTGAACACCACCACGGAATTGGCGCCGACGTTGGCCGGGGCGGGGGAGGCCAAAAGGGTGGCGACGCCGGGGGAACTGAAGTTCCCGGTCAGCGCGGGCACCACCCCCAGGGCCGACGCGCCTCCGGAATTGGAGACCGTCATCAGGACGCTCAGGATCTGCCCGCTGGAAAGGGTCTGGGCGGGCACCACCGCCAGCTGCGAGGTCAACAGCGGCGCCGGATTGATGGTCAGCGACGGCGTCTGGGCCGGCGGCGTGGAGGAAAGGACCAGGCCGGTGTCCGCGTTGTCCGCCAGCCAGGAGAAGGAGAAAGCCCCGCTTCCGGAAACCGTGGTGGAAAAGACATAAGTCATCGATTGGGAGCCGCCACCCGGAATGTTCAGCACCGCGGGGTTGGGCGAGGCGGTCAGCGTCACCCCTCCGGTGCCGGTGAAGGACCAGGACGTCACGGACACGTTGGAGGCCGCCGACCCCTGGGCATCCGGGTTCTGGAAATTCAGCACCACGGTCACGGGGAACCCGAGATCCACGGGATCCGGGGACAGGGTCGCCGAGGCCGTCAGGGTGGTGGGGTTGTGGATGACCACGGCGTTCGACAGCGCGGACGCGGAAGAAACCTGTCCGCCGCCCACCGAATCGGTGCCGGAAGCCAGGGCCGAGAAATTGAGGGTGGAAATGCCGCTCGGGGAGTAGGTCCAGGTGAAGGTGATCGAGGCCCCGCCGCTGAGCGACACCGGAGCCGCAGGCAGGGGCCCCGCCAGCTGGAGGGCGGACCCGGCCCCGATCTCGGCGGGATTGTTGCCGGCGTTTGGATTGGGGTTCAGCCCGGAGACCGGTGAATTGCCGGTGTTGCTGAGGGTCATCAGCACGGTGAGTGCCTGGCCCAGGTTGACGGAAGTGGGAGACGCCACCAGTTGGGCCGAAAGCGCGGCAGGCCGGTTCAACACGATGTTGTTGGAAAGAACCCCGGTCGAGGGGCTCGACGTGGAATCCAGGGCCCCCAGCGTGTTGGCGTCCACCCCGGTGGCGTTGTTCGAGAACACCAGCGTGCCGGAGGAGCTTCCGAAGGTGTTGTAGACAAAGGTGAAGTCCTGGGCCGATCCTCCCGGCAGGGTGGCGCTGGCCGGCAGCGGCCCGGCCGTGAGGCTCAGGCTCAGGTTGGCCCCCCCGGTGGCCGAATACAGGCTGTGCCAGAACACGCTGGAGCGCTGGGGAACGCTCACCGCGTTGGCGGCGGCCTGCCCGGTGTTGGAAACCGTCATCACCAGGGTCAGGGCCGTGCCGATGTTGCGCACCAGGGCCGGCGTGGAGAAGAAGGAGACCAGTTGGGCGGGCGACTGGACCAGCACCTGGGCCTGGGCCGTCACGGTGGAGCCCACCCCGGAATAGCTGGCGGCCGTCACCGAGAAGGTGAGGCTGCCGGCGCCGGTGGGCGTGTACACCCAGGTGAAGGCCCGGGTCCCCCCCACCGGGATGTTCTGGGGAGGCAGCGGGGTGGGGCCCGAAACGAGCGTGGCCGAGCCGCCGGATACCGTCAGGTCGCTGGTGGGGGTGAAGGTGACCCCCGAGGCAGTGATCAGCCCGACGTTGGAGACCGTCAGGACCAGCGTGGTCTGCTGGCCCACGTCCGCCGTGGCGGGCGCCGTCAGGAACGCGGACAACGTGGGTGAGGGCGGATAGACGGCCACCTGGAAATTGGGCGGGCAGCAGGCGTTGGAGCCCGATGCCTGGATGCCCGTGTTGCTGTCCGTGCCGCTTACCGTCACCGAAAAGCCCAGGGTTCCCGCGGCCGTGGCGGAGTAGGTGTAGGTGAACACCCCGCCGACATTGGGACCCGCCAGGGTGTTGAACTTGGCCGGGCTGGGCCCCGCCACCAGCGTGGCGAAGCCGCCCGAACTCGAAACCACCGAGACTCCCGCGGGCGCCACGTTGAGGGCCGTGCCGCTGCCCGTGTTGGTGACCACCACCGTCACGGTGAACACCTGTCCGGCGATGACGCTGGAAACCTGCGGATAGGCCTCCACCGAAAACCGCACCGGCGTCTCCACGCTCACTGAAACCGACTGGGCCGCGTTGGACTGCAAGCCCTGGCTGGTGTTGTCGTCGACCCCGACCGCCACGGCCGAGAAACTGACCACGCCCGGGGTGTTGGTCACGGCCAGGAACTGGTAGGTGAAGCTGGCCGACTGCCCGCTCACCAGGTTGGGAACGCTGGCCGGGATCGGGCCGGACGCCTGAACCAAGCATTGGCTGCTGCCCAGGGGAGTGGCCGTGATGGAACCGGGAGCCACGTTGTCGGCAATGGCCTGCCCCGTGTTGGTGACGGTCAACACCACGAAGACCACCGAGCCGTTTGCCTGGACGTTCACCGGCGAAGCCGAAAGGGCCGCCTTCAGGCTGGGCGGCGTCTGAACCAGCACGACATTGCTCGTCTGCGCCGGTCCCGAGACCGGATTGCCGCTGACGCTGTCCGTGCCGAGGGCGTTCCCCGAGAAGGACAGGCTGCCCAGGGAGCTGGCCGAATAGGTCCAGGTGAACGCGGCCGAAGTGGAGGGCCCCAGGCTGGGGACGATGAAGGGAATGGGCCCGTTCACCTGGGTGGCCCCTCCCGGCCCCACCGGAACGATGCTGGGAACGACGTTGACGGCGGTTCCCTGGCCGGAATTGCTGACCGACATGACCAGCTGGAAGGACTGTCCCAGGTCCACGTTCCCGGTGCCGGAGAAAATCTGCAGGGTGTTGCTGAGCACCGGCAGGTTGGTGATGTCCACCCCGTTGGACAGGCCAAAATTGGAGACGACCTGAATGCCGGAATTGGAGTCGGTTCCGGTGGCGTTATTCGAGAAGCTCAGGGTGCCCAGTCCCGTGGAGGAATAGGTGAACTGGAACTGGGCGCTGCCACCGGCCGGGATATTGGAGCTGGAAGGGACCGGGCCCGAAAGCTGCAGGGCGCCGCCCTGTCCGATCAACAGGGGCGAAGCCGGCACCACTCCGGTGGCAAGCCCGCCCCCGGTGTTGGAGATCGTCATGGTGACCGTGATGAGGTCTCCCAGGTTCAAGGTGGACGGCCGGGCCACCATTCCCGCGACGGTCAGGGTCGCGATGGTCTGGATCTGGATGGTGTTGGAAGTGGTGGTCAGGGAGAAGGCACCCAGCCCGGTATTGGCGTCGGTTCCCTGGGCCCCGCCGTTGAAGGCCAGGCTGCCGGTCGGCGTCAGGGCGCTGTAGGTGAAGGTGAAATTCTGATATCCGCCGCCAAGGATCGTGGCGGTCGTGGCGGTGGATCCGGAAAGGATGGACACCGTGGGGCTGCCCAGCTTGTTGAAGATGAGGGGAACCGCCTTGAGCACCGGCCCCACCTTCAAGGCGGTGGCCTGCCCCGTGTTGCTGACGGTCATCACCAGGGTGAAGGGCTGGGTGGTGGACACCGTGGGAGGGGCCAAGGTCAGGTAGGAAACCAGGCTGGCCGGGGTCTGCACCAGGGCGGCCCCGGAAAGGGTCGCGGCAGAGAAGGTAAGATGCGAAATATCGTCCTGGCCCTGGGCCGACACGGTGAAGGACATCACGCCGGTATTGCCGTTGGGGGTGAAGGTCCAAACAAAGGTGGTGCCCGCCCCGCCGGCGCCGATGGTGACCGGGCTGGGAGCCGCCGAAACCAGGCTCAATCCGGCCGGGTACAGGATGCTGGGTGTCACGGAATCCGCGGTGGTGCCGCCCACGTTGCTGACCGTGAAACTCACCGTCACCACCTGGTCAGGCGCCAAAAGCGTGGGGACCACGGAGAGCGAAGCGGTCAGGGACATGCTCTGCTGTACGGTGATGACCGGAGTCGGACTGGCATAGGGGCTGTAGATGGCCAAACCCGTGTTCTGCTCAACGGCGCTGGCCCTT
>JAJYGY010000345.1 GCA_021790555.1 bacterium | reverse complement strand
TTCACGCTCGGCGTCGTCCGGGCGGCCCTTGGCGGAATAGAGCCCGGCCAGCTGGAAGCGCACCTCCCCGTCCTCGGGAGCCAGGGCCAGGGCCTGCTCGAACTCCCGGATGGCGTCGTCAAAACGCCTGCTCAGGGAGAAGGCGGTCCCCAGGTTGATGTGTTCCTGAACGTTCTGCATGACATCGCGCTCCGCTTCAATCCACGCGCTGGTAGACCCGCTCGCGCGAGGAAAGGCAGCTGAAAAAGTCCCGCATCCGTCCCAGCATGGTCTCGGTCTTTCCGATCACCAGGCAGCCCAGGGGCCTCAGGGCCTGGTGGAACATCTCGAAAAGGCGCTGGTGCTGGTCCTTGGAGAAGTAGATCATCACGTTCCGGCACAAGATCAGGTCGAACTTTCCAGGAGCCGGGTCCGAGAACAGGTCGTGGGCCTGGAAGCGCAGGGAGGGCCGCAGGGCCTCGGACACGGCCAGCCCCTCGCCGCGGGGCCAGAAAAAGCTCCTTCCCCTTTCCGCGGACAGGCCCTCCACGGATTTCCGGTCGTAGAGCCCCTCGCGCGCCCTGGCCAGGCAGGCCTGGTCGATGTCCGTGGCCAGCACCCGGAAGGCCTCCCCCGGCGCCGCCCCGCGGAACCTTTCCGCCAGGAGGATGCCCAGCGAATAGGGCTCCTCGCCGCTGGAGCACCCGGCGCTCCAGGCGTTCAGGGTCCAGGGCCGGCCGGCCGCCTCGCGCCGCTTCCTTTCCACCAGGGCGGGCAGCACCTCCTTCTCCAGGAAGGAGTACATCTCCGGGTCGCGGAAGAATTCCGTCACGTTGATGGTGATGCGGTCTTTGAGCTTGGGATATTCCGAGGGGTCTCGATCCAGGACCTTTCCGTAGTCGCGGTAGTCCCTCAGGCCCAGGGCGCGCATCCTCACCGCCAGGCGGCGCTTCAGGTAGTTGCTCTTGTACTGGCGGCAGTCGAAGCCGAAGTCCGCGAAAATCTTGTCCTGCAGGGCTTCGAACTGGGCCTGCTCGTCCTGGCTTGGGGGCCTGCCTGAAGCGTCCATGGGCCTGTCCAGAAACCGCTACCGGTAACGCACCTCGTCGCCGATTTCCAGTGGATCCACGGCCCGGACCACCCGGGCGGCGCAGGTGCCCCTCTCCGTGGACAGGATCCTCAGGAGCCCCAGCCTTCCGGCGGGTTCGGATGGCATGGGGCTGAAGAAGGTCCCCGATTCCACGGCCTCCCCCGGCGCCTTGACCGGCCTGTAGGCCGTGAACTCGATGCCGGGGACCACCCCCTGCCGGCTTCCGAAATCCAGGTACACGATGTCGTTCTCGGCAGCCTGGTCCTTGTGCCCCTGGATGCAGACGATGTCTCCCTTGAGGTCCCCCGCCAGCTCCCTTCCGGCGCCCCGCAGGCTTGCCAGGTAGCGCAGCTTGCCCACGTCCCGCAGCACCAGTTCGTCCCCGGGCTGCATGGCCTGGTACAGGGCGGTGACGCGGCCCATCACGTTCTCCCCGTCCACCCGGGTGACCTTCACGACCCCCAGCACCGCGACCAGCTTGCCCAGTTCGGTCTGGTCGGCGGGGTCGTTCACCACCCCCCGTTCCTGGAACACCGTGTATTCGCTTCCCGGGTACACCTGCCTGCCCTGCTCCATCTGGAGGAAGACCACGTCGTTGGCGCCGATGAGAAGGCCCGCGTCCTTGGACTGCGAGATGATGCCGTCGACCCTCAGTTCATCCTCGGAAAGGATGCCACCCGCCCTTTCCACCACCGAATAGCTGTCCAGCGCGGGCTGTCCCTTTCCGTTGGGACCCACCAGCGAGATGTTCCCCTCCCCCTCGCCCGAGCCTGTGGAGAGCTCCAACCCGCCCTCCCCGCCGCCTTCGCCGGGCGCCCCGATGGCGCCGGGCTGGGCCGCCCCGCCGGAAAATGGCGATTCGATGCCGAAGGTGGCCAGGCTGTCGGCCGGGCTTTCGGTTCCGGGAGCCACCAGCACCACCCCTTCATCGGAACCTTGCCCAGCCGCGGGGGAAGCCGCCGTGGCCGTGGCCGCCGCCGGAGCCGCCTCGGCCTGGATGGAAGGCTCCGAGGTGGGCGTCCGCGTGGGGGAGGGAGACAGGGCCGGGGCGGCGACGGTGGCCGCGGGAGTCGCGGCGGCCGTGGCGCTGACCGCGGCGGGCTCCTCGCCGAAATCCACGGTCAGGGCGTCGTCGGCCCTCAGGCCGGCGGACGCCAGGAGCGCCGCTCCAAGGACAGCCATCGCCGGCCACGGCCAGGCGCGCAAGCCGATCCGCTGCATCATAGACTTCCTCCCGGAAGAATGAAGGCGCCCCTCAATGCATGGCCTCCTGCAGGTTGGTCACGCGGCGCTGCGCCTTGGGTACCAGGGGGTTGTCGGGGTAGAGTGAAACGAACTTGGAATAGTCGGCCAGGGCCGCGCTGTTCATCAGGGCATTGTCGTACATCTGGCCCTCGAAAAACAGCATGCTCTGGTAGTATTCCGGCTGCTGCTCCAGGGGGCTGCCCTTGTAAAGCGCCAGGGTCTCCTTGATGATCTCCATGGCGACCTGGTCGTTGCCCATCAACATGGCGTACTGGCACAGGTAGTAGCGTTCCTTCAAAAACGGAAGGTATTTCTGCGTGAACTGGGCGGGATCCCCGTCGGCCGCCTGGCTCACCACCTGGCTGCCTCCCTCCTTCTCCTGGATCCACTTCAGGGCCTGGCGGCTGACAGATCCGCTTCCGATGATAAAAAACGACAGAAAACCGATGACCAAGCCGAGACCCACAAACCATTTGACCACAACCGCCTCCTTCCCCCCCAGGGTGTTTTGAAAGCGCCTTAATTTACAACTAATTTCAGCATTTTTCAACCAAAGGCATCTTATGAAAACCTGTGGATGAGCTGTGGAAAAAAATATCAGCGCATCTGGGTGAGGATTTCCCTCAGCTTTTCGTATTTCTGCCTGGAATCCTCCAGGCGGCGCCGGGCGCTCTCGTGGCCAGGATCGATACGCAGGATCTTCTCAAAACCCTGGATGGCCTGGCGGTGCTTGTTGGCCTGGGAGTCGTCCACGGCCTTGGAATAAAGGGCGCTGACCTCCTGTTCCAGCCGGGGCTTCGCGTCGGCCATGGCCTTTTTGGTGACCGCGTCTCCCGGATCCAGGGAAAGGGCCTGCCTCCAGGCCGTCGCGGCGTCCTCCAGGCGGTTTTCCCCCATGGCCTGTCCGGCCTTCTGGTTCAGCTCCGCCAGCCTTTCCATCAGCCGCTGCCTGGACTTTTCGGCCAGCGGCCCGAAGCCGGGATGGGTCGGGCGCTTCTCCTGGGCCTTGCGGAAATTCAAGGACGCCTGGAGGAAGCGCTGCTCCACGTAGTCCTTCACCCCGGCCAGGTAGGAGGCCAGCACGGTCCCGGCGTCCGGGGCGTTGGGGTCCAGGTTGGGCGGCACCTGGGCCTCCAGGTGCTTGCGGGCCGCGGAGGCGTATTCGGCGGCCTCCTGGTAGCCGGGGAGGATGGTCAGGGCCGTGTTCCATTCCATCACCGCGTCCATCAGCTCCCCGGCCTGGTAGTAGTTGGCCCCGCGCACGAAGTGCTCCTTGGCCTCGCGGTCCGCCTCCATCTCGGCCTGGCGCTTGCGGGCCTCCTGAAGGTAGGTCGAGGCCTGCTCGTTTTCCGGATCCAGCTTCAGGGTCTGTTCCCAGGCTTCCATGGCCCCCCGCAGGTCGCCGGCCTGGTAGCTTTCCACCCCCTTCTGGACCATCTGCCGGGTCTGGCCCAGCAGCACCAGCCGGTCCTGGGCCCCCTTGATGTAGGCCTTGGCCTGGGAATTCTCCGGGTCGGCCCTGAGGGCCTCCTGCCATTGGGCGATGGCCTCCTCCACCTTGTCCTCCTGGTAGAAGTCCAGGCCCTTCTTGATGTAGACCTTGGCCCCCTGGCTGATCCCCTCCTTGGACTGCTTGTCCGTGATCTCCTTCACGTAGGCCTTGGCCTGGGCGTGGTCGGGGTCCTCCATCAGCACCTTCTTGAACTCGGCCAGGGCCTCGACCGTCATCTGGCGCTTGAGGAAGTTCATGCCCCTGTCCAGGTTCTGCTGGATGGCCACGCGGCTCTGCTCCCCCGCGATCTGGGCCATGATGCTCTGGGCCGAGCTCTTGCCGGACGAGATGCCCTTCATGGCCAGCTCGATTTCCTGGGGGCTGGAGGCGTTGGAGAGTGCCTCCTCCTTGGTGATCTTGCCGGCCTTGTACAGGTGCACCAGGGCCTGGTCGAAGGTCTGCATGCCCTCGCGCCCCCCGTCGCGGATGAAGGTGCGGATCTGGTTGATCTTGTTCTCGGCCAGCAGGGAGCGGATGGTGGGCGTGCAGATCATGATCTCGCAGGCCGGCACCCGGCCCGACCCGTCCCCGCGCACCACCAGGCGCTGCGAGATGACGGACTTCAGCGCCACCGAAAGCTGCTGCCGTATCTGGGCCTGCTGGGTGTCGGGGAAGAAGTCGATGATGCGGTCGATGCTCTGGATGGCGTCGATGGTGTGGAGCGTGGAGAACACCATGTGCCCGGTTTCGGCGGCCGTGATGGCGGCCCGCACGGTTTCGGTGTCGCGCATCTCGCCGATCAGGATGACGTCGGGATCCTGCCGCAGGACGTAGCGCAGGGCGCTGGAGAAG
>JAJYGY010000401.1 GCA_021790555.1 bacterium | reverse complement strand
ATCTGCACGCCCTTTTCCGTCTGGTACTTCGCGGCCCACTTGGCCAGCAGGGGGTACACCCAGGTGCTTCCCGCGCCGGTGATCGAGGTCATGTCGGCACTGGCGCCAGCCGCCACCAGCGCGAACGCCGCCGCGCCGATGAGCGCCTGAATTTTGCGCGTCTTCTTCATGTCCGCCTCCAATTTTCCCTGAATCCGGGTATCCGTATTCAAGAAGGTTAAGGTACCAATGTTACCCTTTTGTTACGAAAAGGTTACGAATAGGTTTCGATACAATCGGCAAAACCCCTCCTTCCCCTTTCCGCCTTTTCTGGGCCGTTCCCGGGGCTCTCAAGCGCCCCGGGAACCTCCCGGAAAGCCTTAGTAGGTCACATACATGGTGAGTCGGGGAATCACGTCCTGCGAGGGGACGCCCCAGTTGGCCCCGGCTCCACCGGACTTCTGGGCCTCGTAGGAAACCACTTCCACGTTGGGCTCGAAGTGCACGTTGGCGCTGGCCTTGTAGTCCAGGCCCAGGATGGCCGTGGTGTTGTAGTACCCCGTGGCCTGCTCGATATACTGCGAGGCGGTCCCAAGGTTGAAGAGGTTGTCCCCATCCGTCGGGTTCGGCTCCCACAGCAGCTGGTCCATGCGCGCGTAAAAGGACAGGTTGTCCAGGATGTTGCCGACCAGGAAGGCGGAAACCAACTCCTGGCGCGCGGCGCCATTCTTTCCAGCCTGCGCCGGCGTGCCGTCCACGGCGTCGCGCTGGTCGTATTGCAGGCCCAGGCGGCCCATGTCGGACTTCAGTTCGACGAAGGCGCCCAGCAAGTACTTGTAGGCATCCGGGTTGGCGAAGCCCCCGTCGGTCACGCTGTTGTCATAATTCCCTTCCACCTGCGCGACCAGCATGTCCATGGGCTGGTAGGTGATCGAAGCGGCGAACTCCTTGCCGACGCCGGTCTTCGGGTCGTTGACCCCGCTCAAACCACCCGCCAGGGCCTTCTGGCCCGTGCCGTTTCCAACCACGGCCTCATAGCTCAGGCCCGGCATTCCCAGGCTGCCCATCAGGCCCACGCCCTGGTCCACGGAGATCGACCATCCCTGCAGGTCGAGAGGGGTCTTTTCCACGGACCGGTATCCCCACTGGCCTTCCACGAAGTCGAATTCCGGGGTCACGTTCAGGCCGAACCAGGCGTACTCGCCATCCATGTACTTCCACTTCAGGAAGGCCGTCTTCAGGTAGGGCTGGATAAGGGTGGTGCTGCTGGTTCCCCCGTTGTTCCCCGTGAAATCCCCACCGTCCAATTCCAGGCGGGTTTCCCAGGAAAAAGCGTCATCAAGGTTCTGGTCCAAGGAAATGTAGATCCGGCGGAAATCCCAGCCGCTCTGGCCGGAATAGCCTTCGCCGGGCATCCCGCTCTTGCCCAGGGTGTTGCTCTGCGCGATCCAGTAGTAGTCGCCGATGGCATACCCCGAAACCTTCACCGGGGACATGTCCGCCTTCAGGGCCGTGGAGCCGGCGAAGGCCGCCGCGGCAACGGCGCTCAACGCGATCCTTCCCATCCATGATTTCATCACCACTTTCCTCCTTTGAAAGGGTTGTTGGTTTCATTTCCGAAGGAACCCTTCAGACCTGTCGGAAACGTCGAACCTTCTTGGCGGGCCTGCCCGGCCCCGCCAACAATTGGGCGGCAGTATAGTGGCCCCTTGTTACGGCCGGGTTAAGAAAACGGCTCAATCCGGTTAATTCCCGGGCACTTTCCCGGCCCCCGATTCCCGTCCGTCGTGTCGTTCGGGATAAATAACTCCGGGTCCCGCCGGCGAGGACCCGGAGCCCAAAGGAGGAAATAACGCCCCAAAAGCTGGCATACTTCCCCTTCCCCTGAGGAGTAGTTCAGGGGAAGCCGTTCGGCGGCCCGAAGGACCGCCTTCAAGGGGGCCTGTGGGAGGCGAGCCCGGCAGGGCTGGCTGGCCATTGGAAACCGGGGCGCATGGTAGCGGATTCCGGTTACTGGACAAAGTAGCCGGTGTTACGAAGCTGTAAAATCAGTCCGGATTGAAGAGGATTCCGCGTTCCGGATGGATTTCAAGGATGGACGCTTCCTGGGCGGGGGGCGTCAGCTTGGCCTTCAATTCCGCCAGGGCTCGGTTGACCTTGGCCGGCGTGGCGGACAGGCCGGCGGCCCACAGCAGGGAATAGACCCTTTCCAGCGACATCCACCTGCCCGCCGGGAGGAACACCAGGGCCTTGGCCAGGGCCAGTTCCATCTCGCCCAGGGAGGCCCGCTGCGGGCCGATCAGCAGTTCGGACCTTTCCAGGTCCAGCCCGAAGCGCCGGAAGGCGATGGCCGGAAAGGCGGGCCTGGGCCGCTCCAGCCAGATTTCCATCTGCCGGATGACGGCCGCCATGGAGAAGGGCTTGCGGATGTAG
Source organism: bacterium (assembly GCA_021790555.1). GTDB lineage: Bacteria > Oederibacteriota > JAJYGY01 > JAJYGY01 > JAJYGY01 > JAJYGY01. The sequence goes on along the minus strand of JAJYGY010000401.1, from coordinate 2,250 downwards.
TCGTCGGCCCCGGCCTGGAGCACGGCCTCCCTCGGCAGCAGGCCCCCCAGGGCCGAAGCCACCAGGATGGGCTTGTCCCTCATCCTCCAGTCCTCGCGCAGCAGCCGGCACAGTTCCAGGCCCTTCATGCCCGGCATCAGCACGTCCAGGAAGTACAGGTCATAGGGCCGTGCCAGGGCCTCCCCGGCGGCCTGGATGCCGCCCCGGAAGATGTCCACCTGGTAGCCCCGCTTCCTCAGGGGGTAGGCCACGGATTCGGCCAGGTCCGTCTCGTCGTCCGCGATCAGGACACGGCCCCGGGCCGCGCCCCGGACCGCCTCAGCGGCGGAGGGCGGCTTGGTCACCAGCCTCATGGTCCTCTTCTCCCGCGAAAAATCCGCCCAGTTCCCGGCGCAGGTGGCCGACGCAGGCCTCCACGGCCCTGTCAAAGCGGCCCATCAGCGACTCCCAGCCCTCCGGCCGGGCGCCCGAGGCCGCGGCCTTCAGGTGGGCGCGGCGCCCCTCGGCCATCGGCGAGAGGGGGTGTTCCAGGAAGGCCTGGGCCCTCCAGAAGCCCTCCAGCCATTTCTCGAAACGCTCACCGGTCTCCCCGGCCAGGCCCCGCCATTCGCGGCCCAGCCATTCGGGAAACCATTCCTGCCGGCTGCGCCAATGCCCGAAATACCTCTCCAGCTGGGTCTTCAGGCCGGATCCGGCCGCGTCAAACCCGGCCCGCTCCAGGAAGGCGTAGTCCAGGCGTATTTCCAGGTCGCGGTGCAGGCGCTGGCCCCGGTAGGAGGCCGGGTGGCCGGTGAGGGCCTCCACCAGGGGGTGGAAGGTCTCGTCCACGACCACGTGGCAGAACATCCCGGCCAGCAGGCAGGCCACCGCCGCCGGCCGCCCGTCCAGGCCGTCGCGCAGGCGCACGCGCTCCAGCCAGCCCCGCACCAGGTCCCCGCTGTCGGGCCGGTGGAAACGCTCCTCCCAGCCCGCCGGGGCGGGCGGCCGCCCCAGCCCGGCCAGGCGGGCGAGCGTGGCCTCCATCTGGTTCCCGACCGCGCTCAGGCCGCCGCCCAGGCGCAGGCCGCGGTAATCCACCAGGGATCCAAAATAGGGGAAATCGGGGGCCAGGTTGCCCAGGAAAAAGACGCGGGCGTGGCTGGAAAGCAGGACGGCCGGGCCGCCCGGGCCCAGGCGCTGAAGGGATTTTTCGGCGATCAAAAGGTGGGTGAAGATGGAAGGCACGCTCTCTCCGGCGAGAGTCCGGTGGTTTCGTTCTCTCGCCGGCAGGATAGCGCGGACTTGTTACCGTTGCGGGTAGGCGAAGTTACGGAAAAATAAATTCTGGGATCATTCCCGGGGGGCGAAGGGGACCCGGAACCAGAAGGCGCTTCCCTTGCCCACCTCGCTGCGCACGCCCACGCCCCCCCCCACGCCCTCCACCAGGTGCTTGACGATGGAAAGGCCCAGCCCGGTGCCGCCCATCTCGCGGGAGCGCGCCTTGTCCACCCGGTAGAAGCGCTCGAAAAGGCGGGGAAGCTGTTCCGGGGCGATGCCCGGCCCCTGGTCGGCCACCGTCACCAGGGCCCGGCCCTCGGATTCCGCCAGGGTCACCCGGATCTGCCCCTGGGCGGGCGAGTATTTGACGGCGTTGTCCAGCAGGTTGGTGAAAACCTGGATGAGCGAGGACTCCTCCATGGCCGTCTCGGGCAGGCCCCCCGCGCTCTCCAGGCGGATGGCCACCCCACGTCCCGAGGCCTTGCTCTCGACGCTGGCCAGGGCCGCGGCGAAGGCAGCCTCCAGCGAACCCCTGCCGTGGGCGGCGGGGGTTCCCGCCCGCTGCTGCTCCTCGATGCTGGAGAGCACCAGCAGGTCCTCGATGAGCTGGGTCAGCCTTTCGGTCTGCCTCAGGGCCTTGCCCAGGAAGTCGCGGTTGACCTGGCTGTCCTCCAGGGCGCCGTCCATCAGGGTCTCCAGCGAGGCGCGGATGGCGGTCAGGGGGGTCTTCAGCTCGTGCGACACGTTGGCCACGAACTCGCTGCGCATCCGCATCAGCCGCTTCACCTCGGTGATGTCGGAGAAGACCACCAGGGTCCTCTCGGGGCCCTCGGGGCCGTCCTTCAGCTGGGTGGCGTGCACCGAAAACACCTGTTCCTCGGCCTCCGGGGTGTTCATCTCCCCGCTGACCAGCTGCCCCGGCTTCTCCTGGGCCTCGTCCACCAGCTTGGCCAGGTCGCTGTTGCGCTTGAACTCGTAGAAGGGCTTGCCCAG
>JAJYGY010000262.1 GCA_021790555.1 bacterium | reverse complement strand
ACCACAGGGTGGAGGCGGCCGCCAGCAGGGCGCTCTTCAGGAGGCCCGGCCAGGGAAGCGGCCGCATGTGGAACAGGGCCGCCAGGGGACCCACCTCCAGCAGGGAGAACATCAGGGCCAGGATGCCCAGGGCCACGGCCCAGAAGGCCGCGTTGGTCCAGCGTTCGCGCCTCCAGGCGGGCAGGGGCGAGAGCAGGGTCCAGCAGAGGAACAGGTCGGCCAGCAGCAGCAGCACGAAGGCGAAGCTGCGGGCCGAGTCGGGCGGGGCGCCCGAGGCCAGCACCCGTTGGTACTGCCAGCCCACCACGGCCAGGATCACCAGGCCCTGGAGGCAGGGCTTCCACAGCTCGGCGGGCGGGAGCAGGGGTGCGCGCGGATCGCGGGGCGGGGCCTCCATGGAAGCCCCGCCGGCCGGGGCCCGTTCGAAGACCACGCTGCAGGCCGGGCCGATGAAGAGCTCCAGGAAGGCCACCTGGGCGGCGGTGATCAGGGGGGGCACCCTGGCCAGCAGGCATCCCAGCACCGCCCCGGCGATGGGGATGTGCACGGCCACGATGAAGCGCGCCGCCCTCAGGATGCGCTCGGTGGTCTGGCGCCCCAGGGCCACCCCCTCCACCAGCGAGGAGAAGCTGTCGTCGCCCAGCACCAGCGAGGCGGATTCGCGGGCCACGTCGGTGCCCCGGATGCCCATGGCGATGCCCACCTGGGCCTGGGCCAGGGCCGGGGCGTCGTTGACCCCGTCGCCGGTCATGCCCACCACCTCGCCCTGCCGGCTCCAGGCCTTCACCAGCACCTGCTTCTGCTCCGGCGCCAGGCGCGCGAAGACGTCCACCCCGCGGCACCATTCCTCCACCCGGGCGGGGTCCCCCTCCAGTTCGCCCCCCAGCACCACCTTTTCCGGCCGGGCCAGGCCCGCCTGGGCCGCCACGGCCCGGGCCGTCTCGGCCGAATCGCCCGTCATCATCACCACCCGGATGCCGGCCCTCCGGCAGCGCTGAAGCGCCTCGCGCGTGCCGGGGCGCAGGGGGTCCTCGAAGCCCAGCAGGCCCAGCAGCCTCAGGCCACCCGGCAGCTCGTCCGGGGCCGGGCCTTCCAGGGTTCCGGCGGCCACGCCCAGCAGGCGCAGGCCGCGCCCAGCCAGGGCCGCGGCCCGCGCCTGGGCCTCCCCTGCCTCGCCTTCGGCCAGGCGGCAGTGTTTCAGCACTCCCTCCAGCGAACCCTTCACGGCCAGGTCCCGGCCGTTCCAGACGTGCCCCATGCGCGGGGGGTGCCCGGAAAGCGGGTATTCACGCCCCAGCGTGCCCGTGGGCCTGCCCGCCGCCTTCAGGATCTCCTTTTCCATGGGCTCGCCCGGGTCGGGTTCGCAGGCCCGGGCGGCCGCCTCCAGCAGCTCTTCGCGGCCGGCGCCGCCCAGGGGGACCACGGCCTGCAGCCGCATCTCGTGGCTGGTCAGGGTGCCGGTCTTGTCCACGGCCAGCAGGGTCAGCGCGCCCAGGGTCTCCACGGCCGGGATGCGGCGCACCAGCACGCGCTTGCGCGAAAGGCGCCGCGCGCCCAGGGCCAGGAACACGGCCAGCACCACGGGCAGCTCCTCGGGCACCAGGGCCATGGCCAGGGCCAGGGCCTGCAGCAGCGCCGACCACAGGGTCTCGCCGTTGCGCAGGGCCAGCGCCAGGGCCAGGAGGCAGCACAGGACGGCGGCCCAGGCCAGCATCCGCACCACCCGGCGGGCGGCGCGCTGGAAGGGGGTCAGCTCGGGGCGGACCTCGGAGAGGCCCCGGCTGATGCGGCCGACGCGGGTGGCCCGGCCGGTGGCCGTCACCCGCGCCAGGGCCTGCCCCTGGAGCACCAGGCTGCCGGCGAAGACCTGCCGCTCCTCCGCGCCCCCCTCCAGGCCGTCGCGCTTCCAGACCCCCTGGCTCTCGCCGGTCAGGTGGGACTCGTCCAGGCACAGGTCGTGCGATTCCACCAGGTCGGCGTCGGCGGCCACCCGGTCCCCCTCCTTCAGCATCAGCAGGTCGCCGGGCACCACCTCCACCCCGGGCACGCGCTCCCAGGCCCCCTCCCGCAGGGCCAGGGCCCGGGGCGAGGCCAGGTCGCGCAGGGCCTCCACGGCCCTTTCGGTGCGGTTTTCCTCGAAATAGGTGATGGCCAGCACCAGGATGACGAAGACCGAAAGCAGGGCCGCCTCGCCGCGCGATCCCATCACCAGGTAGAGCAGCAGCACCAGCAGCAGGACGATCAGGGTGGGTTCCGAGGCCAGGCCGGCCAGGCGCCTGAGCCAGGCCGCCCCTCCCGGCCCTTCCAGGCTGTTGGGACCGAATTCGCGCAGCCGCGCGCGGACCTCGTCGCGGCCCAGACCCCCGCTTTGAACGTTCATGGCGCCTCCCTGAAGCCCGGCATTGGGCGTTCCACCTTCATAATCCGTCCGGGCGGGGAAGCTTATGACCGGGATCATATTCGGGAGGCCTTCGCCGGACCGCCATGCGGATTGACGCTCCCGGAGGAATGCGGGTATAAGGGAGCGTCGCCCTCACGGCGGCCTTCGGGGGGAAGAACCGTGTCCAACCTTCAAGACATCGACCAGGCGGTCAGGCAGATCCAGGCGGGCCAGGCCAGGCCGGTCTACCTGGTCTTCGGCGACCAGGACTACCTGGTGCGCCAGGCCTACGACCGGCTCTGCGAGGCCCTGGTTCCCGAGGACCTGCGCGCCTTCAACTTCGAGCAGCTCGACGGGGCCGCCGTGGAGGTGCCGGCCCTGCTGGCCTCGCTGAACACCCTGCCCATGATGCCCGGCCCCAAGGCCCTGGGCGTGCCGGACTGCCGTTTCCTGCTTTCCAAGGCCTCGGCCTCGGGCCTGATGGCGCAGGCCCGCGAAAAATGGGAGCAGGGCGACCCCAACGCCGCCCTCCGGCAGCTGGCCAAGGTGCTGGTGCTGGCCGAGGCCGGCTGGGAGGACGCCGCGGCCTGGGGCCTGGAGGATTTCCGCAAGGCCCTGGCCGGCGACCTGGAGGAGGACAAGCTTTCCGGCGACTGGCTGGCCAAGGCGCTGGCCCAGGGGAGGGAGTCCGGGTTCCCCCTGCCCAGGGGCGGGGACGATTCGCAGGACCTGCTGGCCGGCCTGGAGAAGGCCTTTTCCGGCGACCAGCCGCCCGGGCACCTGGTGCTGGCGGCCGCCTCGGCCGACGGGCGCAAGAAGCTGTTCAAGTGGATAGAAAAGGCCGGCCTGGTGCTGGACTTCAAGACCGCCGAAAAGGGCCCCCAGGCGGCCCAGACGGCCGGGGTCTTTCTGCGCAACCTGCTGGCCCAGCGCGGCCTGGCCATGGACACGGCCACGGCCCAGCGCCTGGTGTCGGCCTGGGGGCAGGACCTTGGGCTGATGGCCCGCGAACTGGACAAGATGGAGGCCTGGGCCCATCCGCGCAAGCAGCTGAAGGCCTCCGACCTGGAGGCCGTGGGCAGCCCGCGGGTGGAGGAGGACGTCTTCGGGCTGCTGGGCAGCCTGGGCCGCAAGGACCTGGCCTCGGCCCTGCCCCAGCTGAGGGCCCTGCTGAAGACGCATCCCGCTCCCATGCTTTTCGCCATGCTGGCCAAGGAGGTGCGGCTGCTGTTCCTGTGCCGCTGCCTGGTGGAGGAGGGCCTGGTGCCCTCGCGGGGCATGACCGAATACCCGGCCTACCGGGCCGGGCTCTACCCCAGGCTGTGCCGCGAGCTTCCCGGCCCCCTGGCCGAGTTCTGGAAGCGCACCCACGCCTTCGTCAGCTTCCAGGGGCTTTCGCGGTGCCGGCGATTCAGCCTGGAGGAGCTGAAGGAGGCCATGGAGTTCCTGCAGTCCGCCGACCTGCAGATGAAAAGCTCGGGGCGCGACGCCTCGAGCCTGATGGAGGAGCTCTCCCTGCGGCTGTGCGGGGCCCGCGAGGAGGTGTTCCTTTAGGACCTTCTGGATTGCCCACCGGGGCCCGGGTCCGTATAATCCTGCCCGGTTCCGATTCCCAACCCCCAAGGCGAGGTGAACGCATGGGCCATCCCTGGCACGACGTGCCCCTGGGGTCGAAGGCGCCGGACCTGGTCACGGCCGTCATCGAAATTCCCAAGGGCAGCAAGGTGAAGTACGAGCTGGACAAGCCCACCGGCCTGTTGAAGGTCGACCGGGTGCTGTTCTCCTCCATCCACTACCCCGCCAACTACGGATTCATCCCCCAGACCTACGCCGAGGACGGCGACCCCCTGGACGTGCTGGTGCTGGGGCAGGAGATGGTCTACCCCCTGTGCCTGATGAAGGCCAGGCCCATCGGCCTGATGCGCATGATCGACCAGGGCGAGCCCGACGACAAGGTGGTGGCGGTGCACGCCGACGACCCGGAATACCGCGACTACCACGACATCCTGGAGATGCCGCCGCACCGCGCCGCCGAGATCAAGCGCTTTTTCATGGACTACAAGGTGCTGGAGAACAAGGAGGTGCGGGTGGAGGAGTTCGGGTCGCCCTCGGACGCCCGCCAGATCATCCGCAACTGCATGCAGCGCTACGAGCGCGAGAAGTTCAACCTTCTGGAAAACTCCTGGTGAGCCGGGAGCCCGAACCATGAACCTCGACGAAGCCTATTCCCGGTGCCTTTCCATGGCCGCCGGCCACTACGAGAACTTTCCGGTGGCCTCGTGGCTGGTGCCCGGCCGCCAGCGGGGCGCCGTGGCGGCCATCTACGCCTTCGCCCGC
>JAJYGY010000392.1 GCA_021790555.1 bacterium | reverse complement strand
ACCACGTCGATGGCCCGCACTACCCCGGCGCAGAAGCCCCTGGGTTTCAAAAGCAGCACTTTCTTCGCGCCGCCCTCCCCAGGACCACCCTCCGAAACCACCCCTTGCGCCGCAATCGAAACCGGATCGTCCATGTCGGCCTCCACAACAGGCTCAGCTTGACACCCCTTGAAGCGAAATGATAGTATCCGGGAATTAATTGAAAAGTCAATCATTATCGCCGGAAGGGAGCCCCCAGGATGCTCGAATTGCTCCAGAATTTCCAGCGTTTTCGAAAGGCCCTGCTGGCGGCCTTCAAGGAAAAATGCCGCCAGCTGGACCTTGACCCGCGCCAGGCCGTCCTATTGAAGGCCCTGGACGACCTGGGGCCCTCCTCGGCCGTGGACCTGTGCCGTGCCACCCTGTGCGACCCGGCCACGGCCAACCGCGCGGTCGCGGCCATGGTGAAGCGGGGCTGGATTTCCCGGCGCAAGGATCCCCGCGACGGGCGCTGTTCCGTGCTGGCCCTGAAGGAGGGTGAGGGCCTGCGCCTGGCCCGCGGCGTGGGACGCCAGTACGCCCAGCTGGCCCGGGAGGCCTTCCGGCCCTTCAGCGGCCAGGAAAGGCGCCGGCTCAACCGCGACCTGACCCGGCTGACCCAGCACATGGACCGGGGCCTGGCGGGCCGCCCGGCAAAACGGCCCTTGCCGGACACCCCGCTCCGGGGTAAAAAGGGTCGAGCCGCCTAGGCTTCTTTCTTTCCTTTGGGACAAGGCCATGCCGAAATCCGTCTGCACCGACCGGGTCGTCAATTCCATCCTGGCGAGCTGGCGCTACGACATCTCGGGCATCCCCCCGGAGATGCGCCGCGACTACGAGAACCACCTGGCCGAATGCCACTACTGCCGCAGCCACCAGAAGTTCCACCGCCGCCTGGACATGGCCCTGGTGGTGCTCACCTCGCTGCTGGTGTTCCTTTCGGCCGCCATCCTGGTGCTGCTGTGGCACTTCCGCCTGCCCGGCCGGGTGGCCCTCACCATCCCCGGTTTCGGCGACGCGGCCCTGCCCCAGTTCCTGCTGCTGCTGGCGGCCTTCGCCGGCTTCCTGGTCTCGGTGGCGGCCCTGGTGCTGGTGCTGACGGCCACGCCCGCGCCGGCCTACCTGGGCGGCCTGGCCGCCGAAAGGGCCAAAATGCTGGAGGAGCGCCTGCCCTCCGTGCTCGACACCTTCCGCTCGCGGTCCTGATGCCTCCCTTCCCCGCGCCCTTCCGGACACCGGCTTGATCTCCCTGGCCCTGCACTACCTGGCGGCCCGCAAAAAGCAGACCCTGCTGATGCTGCTGGGCATCTTCTTCGGCACGGCCTCCTTCACCACCCTCTCGGGCCTGCTGCTGGGCTTCAAGGACTACCTGGTCAACCAGCTGGTCAACAATTCCGCCGCCCTGCACGTCGAGCCGGCCCGGGACGGCGGCTTCATCGCCCATCCCGGCGCCTGGTACCGCCGCCTCGACGCCGACCCCGGCGTGGCCGCCTATTCGCCCCAGCTGGTCTCCCCGGCCATCCTCAGCCTGGACGGCCGCACCGCCTCGGGCCGGCTGGTGGGCTGCGACCCCGGGCGCCAGGCCCGGGTCACCACCATCGGCGACTACGTGGTCAAGGGAAGCTGGGCCGGCCTGGCCGGAGGGACCGGCCGCCTGGCCCTGGGGGCGGAACTGCGCAGGACCCTGGGCGCGGAACTGGGCCAGAAGGTGGTGGCCTCCTCGGGCGCCGGCGCGCCCCGGGCCTTCACGGTGGTGGCCGTGTTCCAGACCGGGGTGCGCCAGGGCGACACCCAGGCCTACGTGCCGCTGGCCGACGCGCGCCGGCTGGACCGGGCCGGCGGCAAGGTCAACGACATCGCGGTGCGGCTGAAGGACTACACGCGGGCGGGAAAGACGGCCGGCGCCTGGTCCAGGCTGGGGCCCGAAAGGGTGGAAAGCTGGGACGAGCTCAACCCCAGCATCGTCAACATGTTCAAGGCCGAGGACCTGGTGCGCTTCCTGGCCGTGGGCGCGGTGATGCTGGTGGCGGCCTTCGGCATCTACAACGTGCTGAGCATGACGGTGGTGCAGAAGCGCATGGACATCGCCATCCTGCGCTCCATGGGCTACAGCTTCGGCGACGTGCTGGCGCTGTTCCTGTGGCAGGGGCTCGTCCTGGGGGCCTGCGGGGCCGCCCTGGGCTGCCTGGCCGGCTGGGGCCTGGGCCTGTACCTGCGCACCGTGTCCTTCGGCGGCAACCCCTTCGGCGCCGGCACCGGCCGCCTGGCCGTGTCCCTCAGCCCCTCCATCTTCATCCAGGCCGCGCTGCTGGCCCTGCTGGCCACCTGCCTGGCCACCCTCCTTCCGGCCTGGGCGGCCGGCAAGCTCAACCCCATTGAAATCATCCGCGCCGGGGCCGAGTGACATGGGCCTGTCCGCCAAAAACCTGGGCAAGTCCATCGGCGACCCGCCGGCCAGGGTGCTTTCCGACATCTCCCTGGACGTCGCCCCGGGCGAGTTCGTGGCCCTGACGGGCCGTTCCGGTTCGGGCAAGAGCACCCTGCTGCACGTCCTGGGAAGCCTGGATCCGGCCACGGAGGGGGAGGTCTGGGTGGAGGGGCGTGAAATCGGGGCGATGCGCCCGGACGAGCTGTGCCATTTCCGCAACCGGCGCATGGGCTTCGTCTTCCAGTTCCACTACCTGCTGGCCGAGCTCAACGCCCTGGAAAACGTGCTGATGCCGGCGCGCAAGGCGGGCGAGAAGGACCGCAGGCGGCCCCACGCCGAGGCCCTGCTGCGCCGCTTCGGCCTGGGCGCCAAGGTCCACCGCCTGCCCCGCCACCTTTCCGGGGGCGAACAGCAGCGCGTGGCCATCGCCCGGGCCCTGGTGATGGAGCCGGGGTACCTCTTCGCCGACGAGCCCACCGGCGCCCTGGACAGCGCCAACGGCCAGGTGGTGATGGACATCCTGATGGACTGCAACCGCCGCCTGGGCACCACCGTGGTGCTGGCCACACACGACCCGGAATTCGCCTCCCTGGCCGGGCGCCGCGTCCACCTGGTGGACGGGCGGGTCAAGGCGGACTGAAGTCCGGCGGCGGAGCGCGGTTTTTGAAGGAAACCGGGGATTTCAAGAAGGCAGGAAGCCACCCACTCGCGGAGGACACCATGAACGCCAAAAAATCCGTCCTGGCACTCGCGGCCGCGGCCGCCGCCGCCCTGGCGCTTTCCGGATGCGTGCCCCTGTGGTACGCCAGGCCGGGCTACGACCACCCCCCCTACGGCGCGCGCGAGGATCACCACGACCAGCACGACCAGCATGGCCAGTTCGACCAGCATGGCCAGTTCGACCAGCATGGCCAGTTCGGGCAGCATGGCCAGTCCGACCGGCAGGATCACCAGGATTCCTGGCACCAGCAGGACCAGCAGGACCAGCAGGACCAGCAGGACCAGCAGCATCCGCAGGACCACCAGGACCAGCAGCTGGGGCCAGTAGGCAACTCCCTTATTCCAGCCTGCCCAGCAGCCTCAGCAGCCCGTCCAGGATGGTCAGCGGGTGGGGTGGACAGCCCGGGATGTACAGGTCCACCGGCAGCTCCTGGCCGGCCCCCCCGCGCGTCTCCGGCCGCCCGGCGAAGAGGCCGCCCGAGATGGCGCAGGCGCCCACGGCGATGACCAGCCTGGGTTCGGGCATGGCCTCCCAGGTCTTGCGCAGGGCCTCCTTCATGTTTTCCGTCACCGGGCCGGTGACCAGCAGCCCGTCGGCGTGGCGCGGCGAGGCCACCAGCTGGATGCCGAAGCGCGAGAGGTCCCAGCCCACGGTGGTGAGCACGTTGAGGTCCGCCTCGCAGGCGTTGCAGCCGCCGGCGCTCACCTGGCGCAGGCGCAGCGACCGGCCGAAAAGTTTCCTCCGCTTCTCCTCCAGGGCCCCGGCCAGGCGCCGGGCCCCATCCCCCTCCAGAACCAGGTCCTCCCTCCCTCCCGCGGCCAGGCGGAAGTCCCGGTCGTGGCGGATGGCGCCCTGGGGGCAGGCCTCGGCGCAATCCGGGCAGAAAAGGCACTTCCCCAGGTCCACCCGCACCCTTCCGCGCGCCGGGATGGCGATGGCGCCGGCCGGGCAGGCGTCCAGGCAGGCCCGGCAACCCCGCGGGCATTTCGAGGCGTCCACCACCGGCCTGCCCCTGAACCGGTCCGGCATCTCCGGCGCCGGGCCGTCGGGGAAGGCCATGGTGCGGCGCCCCTGGCGCAGCCTTTCAAGAAATGTCTGGAACACCCGAACCTCCCTGGAAAGGGACTCCCGTCAAAGGTCGTGCCCGCAGTAGGAAAGGTTGAAGCTCTTGTTGCACAGGGGGAAGTCCGAGATCGCCTGCCCGCGCATGGCCAGCGAAAGCCCCATCCAGTTGTGGAAGGAGGGGTCCACCACCTTGTAGCGCGAAAAGCGCCCCCGCCGGTCGGTCAGGGCCGCGTGGCAGATCTCGCCGCGCCATCCCTCCACCAGCGCCACGGCCAGGCTGGAAGGCCGGGGAGCCGGGCAGTCCGCCAGGACCGGCCCCCCGGGCGGGGACTTCAGGGTTTCGCGGATGAAGCCGGCCGAGTCGCGCGCCTCCATCCAGCGCAGCCGGGCGCGCGCCAGCACGTCCCCCCCGGGCAGGGTGGCCAGCGGGAAGGGGGCCTCGCGGTGGACGCCCAGGGGGTGCCGGCGGCGCGCGTCCCTCTCCAGCCCGCAGGCGCGCGCCGCCGGGCCCACCAGGCCCAGGTCGCGG
>JAJYGY010000216.1 GCA_021790555.1 bacterium | reverse complement strand
GGCCCAGGAAAAGGCCCAGTTGGATCCAGCCGTTGAAGTGCATGGAAATCCCTCGAGTGGATTAGAACTTCTCGGGTTTGATCAGCGCCACCAGCAGGTACAGGATCAGCCCCGCCACGACCAAAGTTCCCAGCAAGGTTCCCATCACAGCCTCCCCAGAAATTCGGCGAACGCCACGGAAAGGGCGAAAAAGCCCGCGATCATCACCAGCATCCCCGCGTCGAACATCACAGCCCCCTTTCTATCTATGCCTGCGGCAGCCAGAATTCGAACACGCTTCCCTTCCCGGCCCCGCCGCCGGCCGAAATGCCGCCCCCGTGCAGTTCCACGATGTCCTTGGCGATGGACAGGCCCAGTCCGGCGCCGCCCTGCGCCTGCCCGGGCACGCGGAAGAACTTGTCGAAGACCTTCTCCAGGTATTCCGCCGGGATTCCGGGCCCGGCGTCCTCCACCCTGAAGACCACCCGGCCCCCGGCCGCGCGGGCCGACAGCCTGACCAGGCTGCCTCCCGGGCTGTACTTCAGGGCGTTGCCCAGCAGGTTGGAAAAAACCCGGCTGATCCGCAGGGGGTCGGCCTTGACGCTGGGCAGGTCCCCGGCCATTTCCAGGTCCAGCTTGACGCCCTTGTCCTGGAAATCGGCCCGGAGGGCCTCCACCGCGTCCATGGCCAGGTCCTGGGCCCGCAGGGGTTTGAAGTCCAGGAGGCCCTGGCCCGCCTCCATGCGGCTCATGTCCAGCAGGTTCTCCAGGATGGCCCACAGCCGGTCGGCGTCCTCGCGTGCCGCCAGGATGAGTTCCTCCTGCTTGGGGTTGAGCTGGCCCAGGGCCTCGTCCAGCAGCAGGTGGGTGGCCATGCGCAGCGAGGTCAGCGGGGTCTTCAGTTCGTGCGACACGGTGGAGACCAGGCCGCTCTTCATCTCGTCCATCTTGCGCAGCCCGGTCACGTCCACCAGCACCAGGGTCAGGCCGGCCACGTGCCGGTTCTCGTCCAGCACCGGGGTCAGGCGCGGCAGGAAGAACTTCTCCTGCCCCTCCCGGAAGACCTGCAGGGCCTCCTCGTAGCCCTTGGGTTCCAGGGCCCTGCCCTCGGCCAGCACCCGCTGCATCTTCTCCTTCAGGCCGGAAAGGGCCCCGGACCGCGGGACGCTGCCCGTCTTCAGGGCGAAGAACTCCTCGGCCGCGGGGTTGGCCATCTCCACCTGGCCGGCCGTGCTCAGCAGCGCCACCGGGTCGGCCAGGCTGTCGATGGCCATCTGGGTGGTGCGCTGGATGCGCAGCAGGCGTGCCCGGCTGCTGCGCCGCGACTCGCGCAGGCGGCCGGCCATGTCGTTGAAGGCCTCTGCCAGCTGCCCCAGCTCGTCCCTGGACCTCACCTCCACCGTCAGGTCCAGGTTGCCCTTCTGGATCTCCTTGGCCGACTTGGTGAGGGACCGGATGGGGCTCAGGATGGATCGCCCCACCATGGTCATGAAGCCCAGGGTGAGCAGGACCCCGGCCAGCAGCAGCAGGTCCATCCAGCGGTCCGTCACCCGGCCCACCTTGACGGCCCGGCCCCGGTAGAGCGACATGTCGGTCAGGTTCAGGTTGGCGATCTTCCAGGCCGTTTCCTTGATGGCCTGGTACCCGGGCCGCAGCCTTTCGCGGTAGAGGCCGGGCCGGGTGGGCTGCTTCAGGAGCGCCGCCTCGTCCTTCAGGTAGGCCGCCCAGGCCGCGCCGAGCTGGTCGGTCAGGGCCTGCTCCCCCACCTCGGTGACGTTGCCCCGCTGCAGGGCCAGGTTGTCGGCGAATTCGGTGTTTTCCCGCTGAAGGAAAGCCCTGGTCTTCGTGTCGGCCCGTCCGCGCAGGGCCACGATCTGCAGGCCCGTGTTGGCCTGTTCCAGGGCGTCGATCATGCGGTGGGCGTAGACCACGCTGTCGTAGTTGTTCTTGAACATGGCGTCGATGCTGCGGTTGGTGGAGTTGATCACCAGGTTCCCCAGCACGCTCACGGTCAGCAGGATGACCAGCATGCCGCCGATGCCGAGCCAAAGTTTTTGCCGGATGCTCATGAAGGACCTGCAAGCGGGGGCTTCCCGGCGCGGACGGCGCGCGGGAAAGGGGCCCGGACATCCCGGGAGGAAGCCAGAACCGTGCCAGGTTCCGGCCGAGGGGGGGACTGGAAATCAAGGGGTGGGAAGGGTCGCCGCCGGGGGCGGCCACCGGGGGGATTGCATTTTGCAGGGCCGGGGGTTGAAAAACGCAGGCCGGCCGGCTACAGGCCCAGCTTCTTGCGCTTGCGCCAGAGCGTGGCCACGTCGATGGCCAGGATGGAGGCGGCCTCGTCCATGGACCGGGACCTGGCCAGCACCCGCCGCAGGTGGGCCTCCTCGAGGGCCTGCAGCGACACGGCGTCGCCCACCTCCGGCGCCCGGTCCGGGGAAGGCCCCGCCAGGCCGTCGGGAAGGTGTTCCCTTTCGACCCGGCTTCCGCTTCCCAGGATGACGGCGCGCTCCACGGCGTTGCGCAGTTCGCGCACGTTGCCGGGCCAGGCGTGGGCCTGAAGGGCCTGGCGGGCCCCTTCGCTGAACTCCAGCCAGGGCCGGTGGTTCAGCCGGGCGAAGAAGGAAAGGAAGGATCCGGCCAGGGGCAGGATGTCCTCGGCCCGCTCGCGCAGGGGGGGCAGTTCCAGGGAAATGACGTTCAGCCGGTAGAAGAGGTCCTCGCGGAAGGCGCCCGTGGCCACGGCCTTCTCCAGGTCCACGTTGGTGGCGGCCAGGAGGCGCACGTCGGCCCGCCGGATGACCGATTCGCCCACGCGCTCGTATTCCTTGTCCTGCAGGAAGCGCAGCAGCTTGGGCTGCAGGCGCGGGGGCAGGTCGCCGATCTCGTCCAGAAAAAGGGTCCCTTCCTGGCAGGCCGCGATGCGGCCGGCGAAGTCCGACACCGCGCCCGTGAAGGCGCCCTTGACGTGGCCGAAAAGCTCGGATTCCAGCAGGTCGGCCGAAAGGGCCGGGCAGGACACCACGGTGAAGGGGCGGCCGGCGCGCCGGCTCCATTCGTGGATGGCGCGGGCCAGCACGCCCTTGCCCGTGCCGTTCTCGCCGCGCAGCAGGATGGAGGCGTCGCTGGCCGCGGCCTGGCGCGCCAGGGCCAGGACGCGCTGCATCCGGGGGCTGCGGCTGGAAAGCTCGGCCTCCGAGCCGGGCAGCCGGCGCAGTTCCTTCAACTGCTCGTCCAGGCGGCGCAGCTTGAGGGCCTTCTCCACCACCAGCCTCACCTGGGCCGGCGTGAAGGGCTTGGGCAGGTAGTCGTCGGCGCCCAGCTGGATGGCCTCCACGGCCGTCTCGATGCTGGCGAAGGCCGTGATGACCACCACCCGCGTGGCCGGGCTGGCGGCCAGCACCCGCGGCACCAGCCCCATGCCCGATTCCGTGCCCAGGCGCAGGTCCACGAAGGCCAGGTCGAAGTTCCCCCGCGAAAGCTCCTCCAGGGCCCCGGCCACGTTCCCCACCCCCGCCACCCGGCAGCCCAGGTTTTCAAGGCTGATGCCCAGGGTCTTGCGGATGTTCAATTCGTCGTCGACGATCAGCGCGTCCATCAGTAGGCGAAGCCTCCGCCGATGCCCAGCGTGTAGCCGTCCGAGTTGTTCTGGAAATAGAGCTTGCCCTCGGTTCCCAGCCATCCGTTGAGCCGCTGCCGGACTTCCAGGTAGAACTCCAGTTCATTCTCGTCGTAGAGGTTCAGGCCCCCGTAGTTCTCCACCAGGCCCTGGCTCACCTGGCGGTCCAGGTAGGGGCCGAAATTGACCCCGTTGATGCTCCACTGGCCGGCCTGGATGTGGCGGGCCGTGGCCCCCAGCATGGCGGCCCCGGTGGCGGACCAGGGCAGCGTGTAGCCGCCTCCCAGGGTGACCACGTCGCCGTACACGGCCTGGTTCCGCAGCGAAAGGCCCGCCAGGTCCACGGTGACGTTCTCGGTGGCGCCCGGGCTGAAGGAGCCCTGCGCGTAAAGCCCGCGCCGCAGCCCCTTGGGGCCCCACAGGAAGCTGGCCTGGAGCCGGGGCACGCCCTGGCCGTTGCCGGCCTGGTCGCCCCCGGAGAATTCGGCGTCCACGAAGCTCTTGAAGCGCGAGGTGCCGGTGGGCAGGGACAGGTCCAGCCCCAGGACGAAGGGCGTGCCCTTGAAGAGCTGGCTGGCGACGAACAGGTGCGTGTCGCCCAGGCCGCTGGTGTTGTAGGAGGGCACGGTCAGGGGCGTGCTGATGGTGTCTCCGTAGTCCTTGCCGTCGAGCACCCCCTGCTCCAGCTTGGCGAACTCCGAATCGAAGGCCACCAGGACCCCGGCCTCCAGCCCGGGCAGCACGCCGTAGCTGACCTCCAAAGGCACCCGCACGGTGGTGCGCATGTCGAATTCCTGCCAGGTGTGCTTGACGTTGAGGTTGTAGCTGCTGTAGTCGGAGGGGATCCAGGGCATGTTCTGGATAGTGTCGTAGCCCTGCGACACCACCCGCTGCAGGCTGAAGCCGACGCCCAGGCGGGTGCGCCACTGGTGGAAGGGCGTGATGGAGGAGGTGAGGTCGCGCAGGGGCGCCTGGTCGAAGGGCGTGGGCGCGGGCGTGGGCGAGGGCGCGGCGGCCTCCACCGCGGATCCGGACTCCGCCCCCGGGGCCTTGCCGGTGGACACGGGCGCGGCCTCCTCCCCGCCGGGGCGGCGGGCCAGGCGGGTGAACACGGGCCGGCTCGGGTCGCTGCTGCCCTCCAGGTACCGCGCCAACACCACGAACTCGGCGGGCCGGCGCTGGTCGAACC
>JAJYGY010000135.1 GCA_021790555.1 bacterium | reverse complement strand
TTTCTCGGCCCGGGGACTGCGCGACCGGGGCCGGGCCCTGTGGGGCGGCTTCCACCTGGAGCTGGAGGGCCTGCGCGTCTTCTTCGCCGGGGACACGGCCTACGGCCCCCATTTCGCCGAAATCTCCTCCAGGCTGGGCGCGCCGGACCTGGCGCTGCTTCCCATCGGGGCCTACGCGCCGCGCTGGTTCTTCCGCGCCTTCCACTGCGACCCGGAGGACGCCGCGCGGGCCCACCTGGACCTGCGCGCCCGCCTCAGCCTGGCCATGCACTTCGGCACCTTCAAGCTCACCAAGGAGGCCTACGACCAGCCCGTTCGGGAGCTCGGGGAGGCGCTTTCAAAGAAGGGCATTCCCCCTTCCGGTTTCCGCGTGCTGGAGCACGGCCAGACCGTGCTGGTGGAAGCGGCTTAAAGGGCCTTCCGGGTGGAGGGCCCGGCGAAGATCTCGGCGAAGAAGTCCTTCATGGCCTGCCAGGACCGCCGGTCGGCCTCGGCGTTGTAGGCCACGCCCCTGGAGGGGTCGTCGCCGTTGGCCGGGTTGGTGAACCCGTGCACGGCGTGGCTGTAGACCACCATCTGCCAGTCCGCGCCGGCCTTGCGCATCTCGTCCTCGAAGGCGTCCACCGCCTTGGGCCCGAAATAGGGGTCGTCGGCCCCCTGCATGGCCAGCACCTTGGCCTTGATGTGGTCGTCCTGCGGGTCGGGGTCGCTCAGGTCGCCGTGGAAGCTCACCACGCCCTTCAGGTCCACCCCGGCGCGGGCCAGCTGCAGGGCCACCCCGCCGCCGAAGCAGTACCCCATCGCGGCCAGGCGGCTGGTGTCCACGTCCGGCTGCCGTTTCAGCACTGCCAGGCCCGCCAGGGCCCGCCGCACCATCAGCGCGCGGTCCTTGTCGAAGCGGCCCGCCATGGCCGCGGCCTTCTTGGGATCCGTCAGCAGCACCCCCTTGCCGTACATGTCCGCCGCGAAGACCACGTAGCCCAGCTTGGCCACCTCGGCGGCCCGGCGGTCGGCGTAGGCGTTGTGGCCCCACCACTCGTGGAACAGCACGATGCCGGGCCGCTTGCCGGGAAAGGAATCGTCCCAGGCGAGGGTCCCCCGCAGCAGCGTGGATCCGTCCTTGTATTGGATGCTCCGGGTCTCCACCTTGGCCCAGGACCAGGCCGGGGCGGATGAGAGCAGGAGCGCCATGCACCACGTGAGACCTTTCATGCTTCCCTCCTGAGGAATGAAGAGGCCGCGCGACAGCGGCGCGGCCGCGGTTGGAAACCCCTACCAGGCATCTACGCGCGCGGCTGGCGCGCGGATGCCGCCATCGGCGCGCCCTTTTCAAGCGCCTTGACAGCCCAGGGGGCCGGGCCTAGAGTGGGGGTGATGGCGGAAGAGCCTGCCCGGGGAAGGGCAGGTCTTTTTTTCGCCTTTTGACCATACGTATGTATGGCAGGCCTCCTCCTTACCTTATATATGCGTTTCCTGATCCATTGATTTTCGGAGGCAGCCATGGCGCTTCAAACCCTTCCGCCCCCGGGCCGGGACGCCCGGGAAACCCTGCGCGTCCTGCGCGCCATCCCGGGCATCCTGCCCCTGCCGCCCAGGCGCTCGTCCCTGCCCTTCAGCCTCATCCAAGAATCCGTGCCCCTGGGACGGCTGACCGAAATTTCCGGCGGGCCAGGCAGCGGCAAGTCCGAGGCGGTGCTGCGCTTCGCCGCCGAACACCCCCAGGGCCGGCTGGCCTGGGTGGAGGCCGACCCCCTGGCCTTTCCGCCGGCCTTCGCCTCCCTGGGCGTCCGGCTGGAAAGGGTGCTCTTCGCCCAGGCCGGCCGCGACGCCGGCTGGGCCGCCCTGCAGGTCCTGCGCAGCTCCCTGTTCCAGGTGGTGGCCCTGCGGGGCCTGCGCCCCGGCGAAGCCCTGCTCCACCAGATCCAGCTGGAGGCGGAAAAGGCAGGCAGCGCGGTCTTCCTTCTGGAAGACGAGCCCCTGGAGGGCGGGTCCTGGGCCCTGGCCCTGCGGCTGACGGCGCGCCGCAGCCAAAGCCTGCGTTCGCCCGACCCCCTGCGCGTGGAGGCCTGGAAGGCCGAGGGCCTGAGGATGGCGGGATGAGCCGCCCGGCCCCCCTCCCCGCCGGGAACCCGCCCCAGGCCGAGGCGGCCTGCCTGCTGCTGGGCGCGGGCGCGCCCCTTGAGAAAATCGCCGAGGCCTGCCTGCTCTACAGCCCCCGGGTGGCCCTGAGGCCGGGCGAGGCGGTCTTCCTGGAGACCGGGAGCTGCCGCTTCCTCTACTCCCGGGAAACCCTGCGCGCGCGCCTGCTGCTGCTGGCCCGGCGCTTCGGCTTCGAGCCCAAAATCGCCTTCGCCGCCGACCCGGCCACGGCCCTGGCCCTGGCCCGTTTCGGGCTGGAGAAGCCCAACCGGCTGCCCCTGGAGGCCCTGCCGGATTTCGCCGGCCCCTTCGGGGGCGGCGGGGATCAGGCCGGCGCGCTTTCGGCCGGGGTGGAGCGGCTGCGCCTGCTGGGGCTGTCCACCCTGGACGAATTTCTGGGCCTGCCGGGCGCCCAGCTGGGCAACCGCTTTCCGGCCGCCATGGCCGGGGTCTGGCAGAAACTGCGCGAGGGCGCGCCCGAACCCTGGCCGCTCTTCACGCCCGCCCCGGCCCTTAAGGAGGAAGCCGGCCTGGTGGGCGGCGGGGATGCCGCGGGCCTGGCCGACCTGGAATCCCTGGCCTTCTTCCTGGGCGCCTGCATGGGCCGCCTGATGGCCCGCCTGAGGGGACGCGGCCTGCGCCTCTCGGCGCTGGGACTGGAGTTGCGGCTGGAGGGGGGCTCGCGGCGCGCCTGGACGCTGCGCCTGCCCCTGCCCCAGGGATCGGCGCGCGAGGCCTGCCGGCTGGCGCGCGAGCGGCTGGCCTGGGAGTTCCAGCTGCGGCCCCTGGCCGCCCCGGCCGAGGCCCTGAAGCTTGAGGCCCTGGAGACCGCGCCGGGCCTGAGCCGGCAGGCCAACCTGTTCAGCCGCCTGGAGGAGGAGCGGGAGCGCTTCAACTCCCTGGCCGACAGGCTGGCGCAGAAGCTGGGGCCGAAGGGGGCCTTCCTGGCCAGGCCCCGGCAGCGCTACCTTCCCGAGGCCTCCTGGACCCGGGTGCTGGAGGAGACGGCCTGGCCGGCCCCGCCCCGCCGCGACTTCGACGTGCCCGAGCCGCTCGCGCGCCGGCCCCTGCGCCTGCTTCCGCGGGCCCTCAAGCTCAAGTCCGGGGGCGGTCTGCTGGAGGCTGCCGACGGCAGGCGGTGGCGGCCCACGGAATGGGGCTGGCCCGAGCGCCTCTCCGGCGAATGGTGGACCAGCCCGGAGTTTTCCGGCTTCTGCCGCGACTACTACCGCCTGGCCACCGCCGAGGGGGTCCACCTGTGGGTCTTCCGCCTGCCCGGCCCGGCCGGAGGCGAACCCGTCGACCCCCTGCCCTTCGACCAGGCCGGCGAGGAGTTCTACCTGCACGGGTATTTTGATTAAAAATCATCCCATCCCGGGCCGCTTCGGGGATGGGACGCGGGAGGGAAGGGGGGGCGCGTGGAATTCGCGGAGCTGAGCTGCAAGACGAGCTATTCCTTCCTGCGCGGGGCCTCGCACCCGCGCGAGATGGTGGCCCGGGCCGCCGAGCTCGGGCTGGAGGCCCTGGGCATCACGGACCGGGACGGGGTGTCGGGACTGCCCAAGGCCTGGCAGGAGGCCCGGGAGCATCCGGGCCTGAAGCTGGTGTGCGGCGTGGAGCTGACCCTGGCGGACAGGCCGCCCCTGGCCCTGCTGGCCATGGACCGCCCCGGCTGGGGCGCGCTGTGCCGGCTGGTCACGCTTTCCCACGCCGGCAAGCCCAAGGGGCGGGCCCGCCTTTCCTGGCCGGAACTGGCGGCCGGGCTTTCGGGCCCCGGGGGAAGCGGCCTGCTGGCCCTGGCCCGCGACGGCGAAGGCGCGGACCTGGGGGCCCTGACCGAGCTGATGCCGGGCAGGGTCTACCTGCCGCTTTCGCGCCTGGGGCAGGCGGACGACCTTGAGCGCACCCGGCGCGCCCTGGAGATCCGCGACCGGTTCGGCATCCCGGTGGTGGCCAGCAGCGACGCGCACTTCCACGTGCCGGGCCGCCGCGCCCTGCAGGACGCGCTGACCGCCGTGCGCGGGGGCGGGCCCCTGGACAGGGCGGGCCTGCAACTCTTCCCCAACGCCGAAAGGCACCTGAAGCCGGCCCGGCGCATGGCCCGGCTTTTCGCCGACCTGCCCGAGGCCCTGGGCAACGCCGTGGAGGCGGCGCGGCGCTGCACCTTTTGCCTTTCCGAGATCCGCTACCGCTACCCCTCGGAATGGATCCCCGCCGGAAGCACGGCCCAGCGGCACCTGGAGGACCTGGCCCGCCGGGGGGCCCGCTGGCGCCACCCCGGCGGCGTTCCGGATTCCGTGCGGCGCCAGATGCGCCACGAGCTGGACCTGATCGCGAAGCTGGACTTCGCCGACTACTTCCTGACCATCCACGAGATCGTGGTCTGGGCCCGGGGCAGGGGCATCCTCTGCCAGGGCCGGGGTTCGGCGGCCAATTCCGTCGTCTGCTACTGCCTGGGCATCACGGCCATCGACCCGGTGCGCATGAACCTGCTTTTCGAGCGCTTCATTTCCGAGGAGCGCCGCGAGCCCCCCGACATCGACGTGGACTTCGAGCACGCCCGCCGCGAGGAGGTCATCCAGCACCTCTACGAGAGGTACGGCCGCGACCGCGCCGCCATGGTGGCGGCGGTGGTCACCTACCGGGGGCGCC
>JAJYGY010000349.1 GCA_021790555.1 bacterium | reverse complement strand
GCGCGCCATCCGGGTGGCGTCGCGCTTGCGGGCTTCGGCGAGCTTCGTGATGCGGAGATACCCGCCGGCGCGCGTGGCATACTTGGGACCGTATTCGGCGAACAGCTTCTTGACGATCCGGGCGTTGTTCTGCATCTGCTGTTCAAACAGCTCCTCGTTGAGCACGATGCACTTCGTTTCGTCCACCGCCGAGGCCGTCGCGGAGCGCGGGCCTTTGTCGATAACCGCCATTTCGCCGAAAAAGTCGCCGTTTTCCAAAATAACAAGGGTCTTTTCCACATCATGGGAATGCTTGGAAATCCTGACTTTTCCGGACTGGATGATGAACATTTCCGAGCCGATTTCCCCTTCCTTGAAGATCGTCTCTCCGGCCGGATAGGTTCTTCCATATTTCTGGAAAATATCCTGTTCGTTTCCCATAATCCCTCGTTCTGAAAAGAAGGCGGATTTTGTCGACTAGGCAATATTTTAGACGGAACACGACTTGGAAACAACAAGAATTTTCCACGCCAACAGCCCCCGGACCCGGACCTCAAAAAAAAGGCCCGCCCGGCATAAGCCAGGCGGGCCCTTCGGTTGACAATCTGTGGATAAACCCTTCCCTTCTTTTCCAGCCGGGCCTTAGGCCTGGCCTCCGTCGTCCGGCCTTTCCCTCAACGACAGGCCGATCTTGCGGTCCTCCAGGGAAAGCTTGATCACCTTGGCGCTGACTTCATCGCCCACCTTGACCACGTCCTCGACCTTGGAGGGGGGATTGTCCGCCAGCTGGGACACGTGGATCAGGCCCTCGATCCCGGTTTCCAGCTCGACGAAGGCCCCGAAATTGGTCAGGCGCAGCACCTTGCACTGGACCTGCTTGCCGATCTGGTAACGCTCGGAAATGCCGTCCCAGGGATCGGGCTGGAACTGCTTCAGGCCCAGCGAGATCTTGCGCTTTTCCTTGTCGATGTTGAGGATCATGACCTCGAGGGCCTGGCCCTTCTTGCACACCTCGCTGGGGTGCTTGACAGAACTCGCCCAGGACATGTCGCTGATGTGCAGCAGGCCCTCAATGCCCTCCTCCAGCTCGATGAAGGCGCCGTAGTCGGTAAGCCCCTTGACGGTTCCGTTGACCTTGGCCCCGATGGGGAGCTTCTGGTCCAGGGTCTGCCAGGGATCCGGCTCCACCTGCTTCATGCCCAGGCTGATCTTCTTGTTGGCCCTGTCGACGTTCAGGATGATGATCTCCACTTCCTGGCCGATGGAAACCATGGCCGACGGGTGCTTGATGCGCTTGAACCAGGACATCTCCGAAACGTGCACCAGGCCTTCCACGCCCTCCTCCAGCTTGACGAAGGCGCCGTACTCGGTCAGGTTGACCACCTTGCCGCGGTGCTGGCTTCCGTTGGGGTACTTGCCGTCGATCTCCATCCAGGGATCCGGCGACTTCTGCTTCAGCCCCAGGGAGATCTTGCCGTTGTCCTTGTCGATGGACAGCACCTTGACTTCGATGGTCTGGCCGATCTGCACGACCTCGCTGGGGTGCGAAACCCGCCCCCAGGCCATGTCGGTGATGTGCAGAAGGCCGTCGATGCCGCCCAGGTCGATGAAGGCGCCGTACTGGACGATGTTCTTCACCACGCCCTGGCGGATCTGGCCGGCCTCGAGGGTCAGCAGCGTCTCCTGGCGCCTGCGCTCGCGGTCCTCCTCCAGCAGGACGCGCCGCGAGGCCACCACGTTGCCGCGGCCCCGGTTGAACTTGATGATGCGGATCTGGGCCTTCTGGCCGATGAACTGGTCGAGGTCCGAGGTCGGGCGCAGGGCCACCTGGCTGGCGGGAAGGAAGCAGTCCACGCCGTTGATGTCGATGACCAGCCCGCCCTTGATGCGCCGGGTGATGTCCCCTTCCAGGGTCTCCTTGGTCTCAAAGGCCTTGTAGAGCCGGCTCCAGATCTTCTGCTTGTCCACCTTCTGCTTCGACAGCACCACGCGGCCGTCCGCGTCCTCGGTGCGTTCCAGGTACACCTCCACCTCGTCGCCCGGGCGCAGCATCATTTCGGGCGTCTTCTCCTGGAACTCGCTCATGGGGATGATGCCTTCGGACTTGTAGCCGATGTCGACCGTGACGCCGTCCTTCTCGATGTTGACGACGCGGCCGATGACCACTTCCCCTTCCTGGATGTTGCGCAGGGTCTCCGTGTAGATGGTGCGGAAATCCTCGCCGCCTTCCTCGATGGTCTCCTCTGAGACGAGCTCAGGGTCGTCCTCCACGAACTTGGACAAAAACCGGTTCACCACTGGCATAAGACAACTACCTCCTTCATGGAATTTGGGACAACCAGTGCCCCTTTTTAAAGCAACCTTCACAACCGTCCGATCGCCGCCATCACTTTGTCGGTGATCTTCTGGTAGGTGTCCCTTTCGTCCGCGAGGGCGAATTCCCCCTCAAGCGGCACCGCCGATCCGAAGGCCACCTGGATCTTGGTCCGGCGGAACCATTTGCCCCCCTTGGGAAGGGCCTTTTCCGAACCCCGGATCCTGACCGGAATCACGGCCGCCCCGGGACAGCGGCGGATGAGCATCCCCGTTCCCGCCTTGCCCGCCCGCAGGGTGCCATCCGGGCTGCGGGTGCCTTCCGGGAACACCAGCACCGCCCGGCCCGAGCCGACCAGGTCCTGGAACAGCTTCCAGGCCCGCCGGTCCACGCCGCCCCGCTTCACCGGAAACGCGTGCAGCAGGCGGATCAGGGCCCCGAACAGGGGCTGCCTGAAAAGCGTGTCCCGGGCCATGAACCACACCGCCCTCTTGCGCATGGCCAGGCCGACGATGGGCGGGTCCAGGAAGCTGGCGTGGTTGCAGCACAGGATGACGGGCCCCTCGCGGGGGACCTTCTCCCAGCCCACGACCTCGAACCCGAAAACCCACCGGAAAACGGGCCACAAAATAAAGTGGGAGAAATTATACAACATGGCGCTTGGGCTGGGGAAAATAAATGGGGACGGCGGCTATTTCTGGATGCCCCTTTCCGATCCCTTGATGAATTCGACGAGATGGGCCACCTGGGGGCTTTGGGAAGCCGCGCCGGCCAGCGCCGCCAGGGCCTGGGACGTGTTCAGGTTGGAGCGGAAGAGGGTCCGGTAGGCCTCCTCCAGGACGCGGATCACGTCCCTGCCGAAACCCGCCCGCTTCAGGCCCACCAGGTTCAGCCCGAAGAGCTGGGGGATGTCCCCCGAGACCATCACGTAGGGCACGACGTCCTTGCTGACCATCGCGCCGCCCCCGATCATGCAATGCTCGCCGACATGGCAGAACTGGTGGACGCCCACCAGGCCCCCGATGCCGACATGGTCCTCCACCACCACGTGGCCGGCCAGGGCCACGGAATTGGCCAGAACCAGGTGGCTGCCCAGGACGCAGTCGTGGCCCACGTGGGAATAGGCCATCATCAGGTTGTGCGAGCCCACGCGGGTGGCGTTGCCCTCCCCGCATCCGCGGTTGAGGGTGCAGAATTCGCGGAAGGTGTTGTCGTCGCCCACCACCAGGAGGGACTTCTCGCCCTTGTACTTGAGGTCCTGGGGGTCCAGCCCAACGCAGGCGTGGGGGAAGACCCGGTTGGATTCGCCCAGGGTCGTGTGCGGGCCGATGACGGCGTGCGCGCCCACAGTGGTCCCCCTGCCCAGGCGGCTTTCCCTTCCGACCACGGCGTAGGGACCGATTTCGACCCCTTCGGCGAGCTCGGCGCTGGGGTCGACGACGGCGGTGGGATGGATCGACGCTTTCATCAGGCTCCCTGTCTGTCGAGCAGCATGGAAAGGAGCACGGCCTCGCAGGCGAGTTCCCCGTCCACGAAGGCCTCGCCGCGCATGCGGCAGATGTTCCCCTTGATCTTCTCCACCACCAGCACGAACTTGAGGGTGTCGCCCGGGGTGACGGGCCGGCGGAACTTGCACTCGTCGATGCTCATGAAGTAGAAGAGCTTCGATTCCGGCTCCTTGAGCATCTTCAGCACCAGCACCCCGCCGCACTGGGCCATGGCCTCCACGATCAGCACCCCCGGCATGATGGGATGCCCGGGAAAATGGCCCTGGAAGAACCATTCGTTCATGGTCACGTTCTTCAGGCCCACGATCCGCTTGCCCGGGTCCATTTCGATGATCCGGTCCACCAGCAGCATGGGGTAGCGGTGCGGCAGCATGGCCTCGATCTCGGCCGTGCCGAAAAGCGTCCCTCCCTGCTTCGTTTCGCTCATAAACTCCTCGCCGGTTAAGCGCTCGGAACCCCGCCCTTCTTCCCCGTCTTCCGGGCGGAAAGTTCCCTTACCGCGGTCACGTTGAACGTGTGTCCCGATTTTTCGATGAAAAACTCGGCCCGGACGGGAGCCCCGAGCAGCGAGAGGTCGCCCAGAAAATCCAGTTGAATTTGATCCATAGTATTCAGCAATTCGCGGCCGGCGCAAGTTTCGCGGCGATTTCTTCGGGGGCCAGGCTTTCCTGGGCGCCGGTGGTCATATCTTTCAGAGCATAGCGCCCGGCGGCCATTTCGGTTTCACCGACGATCAGGGTGAAGCGGGCGCCCAGCTTGTTGGCCAGCTCCATGGAGCGCTTCAGCTTGCCCTCGGCGATTTCGACGCTGGCGCCGGCGCGGCGGAAACCTGCAGCCATGACGGCGGCGCGGCGCAGGGCCGGTTCGTCGAGCGGCGCGATGAGCAGGTCGAGGCGGGGCGGCTCCTGGCCGGACTCGACGCTCATCACCAGGCGGTCCTCACCGATGGAGAAGCCGATGCCGGGGGAGTGGATCTTGGAGCCGAGCGATTC
>JAJYGY010000010.1 GCA_021790555.1 bacterium | reverse complement strand
TGGGCCCGGCGCCTTTGCCCCGCTCTCCGAGCGGGGCCTCCCCAAGCGCCTCTTCCGTATTTCTACTTACCCCTGTCCGGCCCTTTGGGCCCCAAGCCGCGAAACGGTTTCCAGGATGTCACGGCCGGGCGACGTTCCCGTGACGGGAAGGTAACGAAAAGGAAAACTCAGGCGCTCTTGGACCGGTCCAGAAAGGTGTGGATGCCGCATTCCGTCTTGTTTTTGCCCAGCCAGCGCCCCGAGCGGGGGTCGGTGGGGTCTCCCGGAACCGCGGTGCAGGGTTCGCAGCCGATGGAGGCGTAGCCCTTTTCCCACAGGGGATGCACGGGCAGGGCCTGGGCCTTGAGGTATTCGTGGACCTGCTTGGTGCTCCAGCGGAGAAGCGGGCTCACCTTGACCAGGCCGTCCTGCTTCACCTCCACGAAGGACATCGAGGACCGGTAGGCCGTCTGGTTGGACCGCACCCCGCTCATCCAGCAGCGCAGGCCGGCCAGGGCGCGGGCCATGGGCTCGACCTTGTTGGCCGCGCAGCAGGCTTCCGGGTCGGTTTCATAGAGCCGCCCGTGCCGGGCCAGGAACTCGGCGTTGGGAAGGGCCGGGGTGAACTCCTACACCTTCAGCCCCAGGCGCCGCGCCAGCTCGTCGCGGAAGCGCAGGGTTTCCGGGAAAAGGAAGCCCGTGTTGACGAAGACCACCCGGATCCCCGGCCGCACGCTGGAGGCCAGGTGCAGCAGGCAGGCGCTTTCCGCCCCGAAGGAGCTGGAGACGGCCAGGTCGGGCCAGAACTCCCCGGCGGCCCATTCCACGATCTGCCGGGCGGTCCGGGATTCGAACTCCTCGTTCAGTTTTTTCAGGTCGCAGATTCCGGCACGCACGGCGATACCCCGTTGTCAGTCCTTCGGTCGCTTTCTCAGTTGCCCCGCCATGGACTCCAGGCCGGCCGCCTTGTCCCTCAGCATGCCGGCGTAGTCGTCCAGAATCGCGGCGGTTTCGCAACGGGCTTCCGCCTTCAACCCCTGCAGGAACTGCAGGCAACGCAGGAAAAATATTTCGGATTCCCGGAAACGGCATTGCAGGGCGTTCAGGCCGGCCAGGCGCCGGCAGACCCGCACCAGGCAGGCGGCGGGCTCGGCCTTCTCCCTTTCCAGCAGGACCAGGCAGGCCCGGTAATGCCATTCGGCCTGGAAGAAATTGCCGCGGTCTTCGAGGCCCCGGGCCAGGGCGAAAAGGCGCCCGGCCTCGGCCGGAAAATCCGGCTCCGGGCCCGGTTCGCCCGTCATCCAGGGGATGTCCGGGGCGGGATCCGCGGCCGGACCGGCGGCGGGCAGGCCGAAGCTCCAGCCTGGCCGGAAGCGCAGGGCCTGGCCGCGGAAGGCCGGGCCCGCGGCAAAAGGCGGGTGGGAAGCGAGCGCCATGAAGGCACCTCAAAAAAGGCCCCGGCCCGTGTCCTTCCCGCCGCGCGCGCATCCAGGGCGGCCTTGAAAGTCTCACCAAGGATTTTCGGCAAGGGGCAGCCGTTTTGCAAGCCCAAAGGCGCCGGGGCCCGCCAAACTTGGGCTTGGAATCCCCTGCCCCCTTTCGTAAGATACCCCCGGTTGGATGCCCGCCCACCCGCGTTTCCGGAGACCGGTGAAGCCCTTTCTCAGCCTCAAGACCAAGCTGGTCGCCGTCATGGTGGGACTGACCCTGCTCAGCACGGGCCTGACCGGATCGGCCCTGCTCTGGCGCGCCTACCGCGCCCTGCGCGTGCAGGCCCAGCAGGGCCAGCTGGCCCTGGCCCGCAGCCTGGCCGCCCAGGTCGACGACAGCATGTCGCAGGCGCTCCAGTCCGTGGAGGTCCTGGCCCTGCGCCCCGACGTGGTTTCGCTCTCCCCCTCCGGGCTCAAGCGCGAACTCTCCCTGGTGGCCTCCACCACGGAGCTCCTGGACGGCCTCGCCGTGGTGCTGCCGGACGGGAGCTTCAAGGCGCTGAACCTGAGCAACCTCACCGCCCGCAACCTGCCGACCCCGGCCGCCATCCGCGAATTCCAGCTTCAGTTGAAGGACCAGAGCGACGAAGGCGTGCTGGTGGAGCTGTACCGCGGCCGCTCCGGGGACATGGGGGTGGCCTTCAACACCCCCATCCTTCGCAAGGGCCGCCCGGTGGCCATGCTGACGGGCCTGATGCTGTTCGCCAACCACGAGATCGGCAACCTGGAGGACATCCATATCGGCCAGACCGGCTACGCCTACCTGGTGGACGACAAGGGCCGCCTCATCGCCCGGCCCGAGCGCACCCGGCCGCCCAACGACCTCAGCCGCGAACCCGTGGCCTCGCGTTTCCTCAACGAACAGGAGGGCGTGGCCGAGTACAAGGACGACGCCGGCAGGGGTATTTTGGCGGCCTACGCCAAGATCGAATCGGTGTCCTGGGGCGTGGTGGTGCGCCAGTCCGCGGCCGAATGCTACGGGCCGGCATTCCGCATGGTGTGGACCCTTTCCATCTTCCTGGCGCTTTTCATCGCCGTGTCCTCGGGCCTGGCCCTCTGGCTGGCCGGCCGCGTGGTCAAGCCCCTGCTGACCCTGTCGGAGGAGGTGCGCCGTTTCGAATCCGGCCGGCTGGATCCCTCGGGCCTGGAGGCCCTGCCCCCGGGCGACGAGGTGGGCCAGGTGGCGCTGGCCCTCTCGCGCATGGCCCGGGCCCTGAAGGCCCAGCAGGCCGAGCGCGAGCAGGCCCACCAGCGCGCCCTGGACGCGGAAAAGCGGCTCTCCGAAAGCGAAAGGCTGGCCGCGCTGGGCCAGCTGGCGGCGGGGCTGGCCCACGAATTGAACAACCCCCTGGCCGTCATCGTGGGCTCGGCGCGCGAATCCCTGATGCGCAAGGGCGCCAGCGTCCGGCCGTGGGTGGAGCGCATCCAGCGCGAGGGCGAGCGCTGCCTGCGCCTGGTGAAGGACCTGCTGGATTTCGCCCGTCCGATGACCCTGCGCCGGCGCCGCCTCGACCTGCTGGAGCTGGTGGCCTCGTCCTTCGAGCAGGCCCTCCAGGGGCGCGCGGCAGCCTACACCCTCAAGGCCCCCCGGGGCCGCCTGGCCTGCCAGGGGGACGCCGACCGGCTCAAGCAGGTCTTCCTCAACCTTTTCATCAACGCCATGGACGCCATGCCCCAGGGCGGCGCCCTGGAGGTGGGGCTGGAGAAGGAGCCCGGCCTGGCCCGCCTGCGCCTGCGGGACGGCGGGCCGGGGCTTTCCCGGGCCGACCTGGACGCCCTTTTCCGCCCCTTCTTCACCACCAAGCCCAAGGGCACGGGGCTGGGGCTTTCCATCTGCCGCTCCATCGTGCAGGCGCACGGCGGGCGCGTCTGGGCCGATCCCCCCGACGGCGGCGGGGCGGTGTTCGTGGTGGAACTTCCCCTGCCGGCGCGCCCTCCGCGGGCCGCCAAGGGAGCCAAAGGAGGTCTTGCATGAGCCAGAAACCCTGCATTCTCGTGGTCGACGACGAGGAGGGGCTGCGGGAGCTGCTGAAGGCGAACCTGGGCAGGAAGGGATACCGGGTGCAGGCCGTGGAGACGGCCGAGAAGGCCCTGCAGGCGCTGCCCACCCAGCCCTTCGACCTGGTCATCACCGACCTGCGCCTGCCGGGCATGTCCGGCGAGGACCTGGTGATCGAGCTGAAGAAGAGCCAGCCCAGCCTGCCGGTGGTGGTCATCTCGGCCTACGGCAACACCCGCAACGTGGTCGAGGTGATCAAGAAGGGGGCGGAGGACTACCTTTCCAAGCCCTTCACCCCCGAGGAGCTGGAGGTGGTGGCCCTGAAGGCGGTGGAGAAGAGGCGCCTGCTGGAGGAGAACGAGAGGCTGCGCCGCCAGATCGCCGGGGCCCAGGGGCTTTCGCGGCTTTCGGGAAGGTCCAAGGCCATGCGCGAGGTCACCGTGCTGCTCGAGCGCCTGGCCCAGAGCGACGCCACGGTCCTCATCACGGGGGAGTCGGGCACGGGCAAGGAACTGGCCGCCCGGGCCATCCACGAGCTGTCGCCCCGCCACAAGGGGCCCTTCGTGGAGGTCAACGCCGGTTCCCTTCCCGCCACCCTGTTCGAAGCCGAGCTTTTCGGCGCCCGCAAGGGGGCCTACACCGGGGCCGTGGAGAACCGCGAAGGCCTGTTCCAGGCCGCCGACGGGGGCACGCTCTTCCTGGACGAGGTGGGCGAGGTTCCGCTGGAATCCCAGGCCAAGCTGCTGCGGGCCCTGGAGAGCCGCGAGATCAAGCCCATCGGCGAGGCCCGGCCGCGCCGGGTGGACGTGCGCGTCGTGGGAGCCACCAACCAGGACCTGCAGGCCCTGGTGGACGAGGGCAGGTTCCGCAAGGACCTCTTCTTCCGCCTGTCCGTCCTGCCCCTGCGCATGCCCTCCCTGCGCGAGCGCATGGAGGACCTTCCCCACCTGGCCGAAGGCTTCCTGGCCCGCTTCGCCACGGCGGGGGCGCCTCCCAAGCGGCTTTCCCCCGAGGCGCTCAAGAGGCTGCTGGGCCATTCCTGGCCCGGCAACGTGCGCGAACTGCGCAACGTCCTGGAGCGGGCCGCCCTGCTCTCCCAGGAGCCCGAACTGCGCCCCGAGGACTTCCTCTTCGCCGCCGGCGGCCAGGACCACCTGCCCAGCGGGCCCTTCATGGCCTCCAAGCGCGCCGTGGTGGAGGCCTTCGAGAAGCACTACGTCGTCCAGGCCCTGCGCGAAAGCGGCGGCAACGTGTCGCGGGCGGCCTCGGAGGCCGGCATGGCCCGCAAGAACTTCCAGGTGCTGGTGAAGAAGCACCGCGTCCGCCCGCGCGACT
>JAJYGY010000256.1 GCA_021790555.1 bacterium | reverse complement strand
TCCGATCTGCGGCCAGCCACAGGGTCGCCGGAACGAGCACCGCCAGCCGGCCCCCCTGGAAGGCGCCGGCCAGCACCGGCCCGAAACCCGCGCCCACCCAGAAGCCCTCCAGGCTGCGCCGCCAGGATTTTTCCGGGGCGGCCAGGTCCAGGCCCAGCCCCACGAAAAAGGGCAGGAGGCAGATCCCCCAGAAGCTCGAAGCCTGGAACACGGCCCCCCAGCCGAAGAGGTAGCGGCCGAAAAAAACGGGCCATTGCTGGTAGAGCTGCACCGTGAAGAGGCCGGCCAGCATCCAGGCCGTGACGTACAGGCCCCAGGTCCAGGCGAAGGCCCTCTGCCGGGTCAGGTCCGCCAGGGGCCACAGCGCCGCGCCCAGGGCCAGGCCGCCGGCCAGGGGCAGGGCGCGGGCCCGGCTCCCCTTCCAGAACAGTTCCAGGGAAAGCAGCGCCGCGAAGGCCAGGGCCGAAGCCAGGAACAGGCTTGCCGGCCGCCGGTACCTCCCGGCCGGCCAGGCGGCCAGCCGGAAACCCAATATCCGAAATGGTCCGGTTTCCATGTCGCTCAGTTCCCCCGCCAGCCCAGCTTGGACCGCAGCATCTGCCAGTAGCGGAACCCGGGCGGCAGCATCAGGCTGACGCTCTCCCGGGCGCGCTGGATCCTCACCCGGTCGCCCGGGCGCAGGCGCAGCCCCTCGCGTCCGTCGGCGGTGACCAGCACGGAGGAGCGCGTGGAGGGGGCCACCACCTCCACCACCGACCGGTCCGAGACCACCAGGGGCCGGTTGGAGAGGGTGTGCGGCGAAATGGGGACCAGCACCAGGCAGGACAGGCGGGTGTGCAGGATGGGCCCGCCCACGGAAAGCGAGTAGGCCGTGGAGCCGGTGGGCGTGGCCAGGATGAGCCCGTCGGCGCGGTAGGTGGTGAGGTATTCGCCGTTGACGAAGGTCTCCAGCTCGACGATGCGGCCGGTGCTCCCCTTGGTGACCACGATGTCGTTGAGGGCCAGGAAGTTCCCGGCCACGCGGCGCTCGCGCAGCACCTGGGCCTTCAGCATCACCCTGCGGTCCAGCTGCACGCGCCCCTTCAGGGCCAGGTCCAGGGCTTCCAGCGCCTCCTCGGCCCCCACCGGGGTCAGGTATCCCAGCCGGCCCAGGTTGACGCCCAGGATGGGCTTGTGGTGGGCCGCGGCATGGGCGGAGGCGGCCAGCAGGGTGCCGTCGCCCCCCAGCACCACCACGAAGTCGGCCTTGGCCGTGATGGCGCCGTCCGCGCCCGCGCGGGCCGTGCCCGGCACGCAATGGCGGGCCAGCGCCTTGGAGGTCCAGAGCGCCGCGCCCCGCTCGGCCAGGAAGGCGGAGACCTTGCGGGCCAGCTCCGAGGCCAGGGGGTTTTCAAGGTTGGCGAAAAGGGCGATGGACTTCACTGGGCACCGCGGATGGGGTTGGGGGGCGCAAAAAAGCCGTGGGCAGGACCCACGGCTGGGCGCCGGCCGGGGCGATCGGACCGTCAGGGATTCAGGCCGTTGAGGGCCTGCCCGGCGGCGGCCCGGATTTCGGGACGGGGATCGTTTTCCGACACGTAACGCAGGGCCGGTTTCGCCCTCGCGTCCCCGATCAGTCCGAGGGCCACGGCGGCCTTGTAGCGGATCAGGTCGTCCTGGTCGCGCAGGGCCTTCAGCAGGCCGGGCACGGCCTCCTTCACCCGCCACTTGCCGAGGGTTTCCATGCAGCGGATGCGCACCGGCTCCACCGGGTCGGAGAGCCCTTTCAGGAGCGCGGGCACCAGGGCCGGGTCCGCCGGCCGCGTCCCCAGGGCCTCGGCCGAAAAGCCCCTCAGGGTGGCGTCCTTGTCGGCAAGCCAGCCGCCCAGAAGCCCGTCCACCTTGGGATCGTCCAGCCCCCCGATGGCCCGCACCACGTGCCTGCGGTAGACCGGATCGGGATTCGAAAGCTGGGAGCGCAGGGCCGGCAGGCAGGCCGAATCGCCGATCCTGCCCAGCGCGTCCACGGCCGCCAGCTTCAGCATGCCGTCCCGGGAATCCAGCAGGGCCTCCAGGGGCCGCCGGGCCGAGAGGTCGCGGCACTGGCCCAGGGCCACGGCCGCCTGGACCCTCACCTGCGAATCCGGGTCCTTCAGCAGGGGCAGCAGGGAGGGGCCCGCCGAGGGGTCGCCGATCTCGCCCAGGCTCACGGCCGCCTGCAGCCGCGACTGGGGATCCGCATCCGCCAGTTCCTGCCGCAGGGCCCCCACCGCGTCCCGCACCTTCAGGCGGCCCAGCGCGTCCATCACCTGGATCTTCAGCGCGCCCCGGGAATCCGGCAGGGCCTCCAGCAGGGCCGGCCCCGCCTGGGGGTCCCGCGACGCCGCCAGGGCCTCCACGGCCGCCTCGCGCACTTCCGGGGTTCCGAACCGCAGGTCGGCCAGGTAGTCCTTCAGGCTCCTGGCCCCGGCGCCCACCGAAAGGCCCAGGCACAGGCCCAGGGCCAGTCTCCCCCTCCAACGGATTCCCACGCTTGCCTCCACGCTGCGGCCGTCAGGCCCGCCCGCTTCCCGGCCCTCAGGCCGCGGACTCGATGGCCTCCATCACGGATTCCGGGATGTCGAAGTTGGCGTACACGTTCTGGACGTCGTCGTGCTCCTCCAGGGCGTCCATCAGCTTCAGCATGCTCTCGGCCTGCTTGCCCTCCAGCTTGACGGTGTTGGAAGGCACCATGGTGACCTCGGCCGTGGCCGGGGTGATGTTCTTGGCGGCCAGGGCGGCCTTCACCTTCTCGAAATCCTCGGGCGCGGTGGTGATGTCGAAGGTCTCGGTTTCGGAGACCATGTCCTCGGCCCCGGCGTCCAGCACCAGGCTCATCATCTCGTCCTCGCTCAGGCCCTGCTTGGGCACGGTGAGGAAGCCCTTCTTCTTGAAGATCCAGCCCACCGAGCCGGGATCGCCCATGTTGCCGTTGTTCTTGGAGAAAATGTTGCGGATCTCCGAGGCGGCCCGGTTCTTATTGTCGGTCAGGCCCGACACGATGACGGCCACGCCGCCCGGGCCGTAGCCCTCGTACACGACCTCCTCGTAGGTGGCCCCTTCCAGCTCCCCGGTCCCCTTCTGGATGGCGCGCTTGATGTTGTCGGCCGGCATGTTGATGGCCTTGGCCTTGTCCACCACGGTGCGCAGGCGCGCGTTGGTCTCGATGCTGCCGCCCCCGTCCCTGGCGGCCACCATCATCTCACGGATGAGTTTGGTGAAGAGCTTGCCGCGCTTGGAATCGATCAGCGCCTTCTTGCGCTTGGTGGTTGCCCATTTGCTGTGACCAGACATTGAGAAAGCCTCCCTTGGATTTGGAATGGCGGCCCGCGCCCAGGGGCGGATCCGCCCGGAAAATTTAATGGAAACCGGCCCGGATGGCAAGCGGGTTCGGGACGCGCCCGGGCCCGGGACGCGCCGCCTCCATCCCCATTCTACCACCCCGCCGGGTGCCGCATCCCGCGCTTGTCCAGCTCCAGCATCCAGCCCAGGTCCGGCTCGTACAGGGTCGCCAGGTCGGCGGCCCAGGCCCGGCGCAGGAGTTCCTGGCCGGGGAGGTCCGGCCTGGGCGCGGTTTCGGCCAGGCGCAGGCGGAAGTAGTCGCGGCACTGGGGCGGCAGTCCGGGAGGCCCCCCGGGGCCGGATGGGGAGGCCGCCAGGGCCAGTTCCTTGCGGCCCTCCGGGCCCCCGCCCAGGCACAGGCCGGCCCACTGCGTGGCCGCCAGGGAAAAGGAAGGGGCGCTCCACAGGGCCCGGCGGGCCCATTCCCGGGCCCTGCCGTCCTCGCCCACGGACTGGAATTCGCGGCTGACCAGGGCGCTCCGGTCCGCCAGGTAGGCGGGCCATCCGTGGCCGCGGTCCAGGGATTCCAGGCTGGCCCGCAGGGCCGCGCCGCGCCCGGGAGCCAGGGCCGCGGCCAGGGGCAGGCCCAGCAGCAGCAGCCCCAGGGCCGGGGCGTGGATCCAGGCGCGCCCGCCCCGTTGGCCCACCCAGGCCTGGGCCAGGACCAGCGCGAAGGCTCCGGTCATCACCAGGCCGCCCCAGACCATCACCGGGTCCCAGGCCGGCTGCAGCAGCCCCCGGTTGAGCAGGCCCAGGGCCAGGGCCAGGTTCAGGGTGGAGAAGGCCGAGGCCAGGGCCAGGGCCCACAGGTATTCCGGCTGCTCGCAGCAGGCCAGCACGAAGAAGGGGAAAAAGTAGAAGAGGTAGCGCTCGTGCACGCGGGTGGGAAAGAGGTCCGAGGCCCACAGGGCCATGGCGATCCAGAAGGCGACAAAGCGGCGCGCCTCCCGGCGCCGGAAATAGGCCCAGGCCAGGAGGCCCAGGGCCAGGCCGGCCAGGGCCCATCCCCACAGGTTCAGGGACGCCCCGGCCAGGCGGAGGCTGTCCGGCAGGTTGCCGGGGGCCCAGGCCCAGAAGTTGAAGGCCTTCAGGTTCACCTGGTCGTACTTGGAGACGGCCGCGCGGAAATGCTCCGGCAGCCAGAAGGGCCCCAGCCCCCGGGTGAAGGGCAGGCAGGGGATTTCCGCGCAGAGGATCCAGGGCAGGGCCTTCAGGCCGCGCCGCGCGCCGAAGTCCCTCCAGCAAAGCAGCAGCAGGGCCGGAAGCAGCAGCAGGGCCTGGAACTTCAGGCTGAAGGCCAGGCCCCACAGGGCCAGGGACGCGGCCGGCCGGCCGCGCCGCATCAGGGCGTAGCAGGCCACCAGGGCCAGGGCCAGCAGCGAATCGCTGAAGCCCCACACCGACGAGTTGATCCACACCGCGGGGTTGAGCCAGTACAGGCAGAAGGCCAGCAGGGCCGTCCGGGCGGACTGGCCCTGCAGCCGGAGGATGTCCGCCAGCAGCAGGGCCGTGGCCAGGTCGGCCAGCATCTGCAGGGCCCGGAAGGATTCGGTGAAGGCCAGGCACAGGGGTGAAAAGCCCCGGCCCATGGTTGCCTTGGCGAGGGCCCAGATGAAGTACAGGTATCCGGGGGGATAGTCGCAGATGGAGGTGCTGGGGTAGAAGGACTTCCAGGGCCGCAGCAGGAGCTTCTGGGCCAGCGCCTGGAAGAAGAAGTCGTCGCCGGCGTAGCCGGGCAGGCGCAGGGCCGCCAGGCGCAGGGCCAGGCCCAGCAGGAAGGCCGCCGCCAGCCAGGCGGGGGGGAAAGTGGAGGCGTCCTTGCCGGCGGCCGGGGAGGTCATGCGCCGCGGGGCTTCAGCGCAGCTTCTGCAGCGCCAGGCCGGCCGCTCCGATCACGCCGGCCTCGTCGCCCAGTTCTGCCGCCACGATCCTGGCGGTGCGGGCTGGCCGGGAGAAGGCCCGCGCCAGGGCCTCCTTTTTAAGCGGTTCAAACAGGGCCTTCCGGCGGCCCGAGGTCATGACCCCGCCCCCCAGCACGACCTTCTGCGGGTTGAAGATGTTGATGTAGTTGCCGATGCCGATGCCGAGGTAGCGGCAGGTGTCCAGCCAGACCTTCCTGGCCAGGGCGTCGCCCAGGAAAAAGGCCTCGTGCACCAGCTTGGCCGAGATGTTGGCCGGATCGCCCGCGGCCAGCTTCAACAGGCGGCTCCCGCCCCCCTTTTCCACGGCCTGGCGCGCCCGCCGGGCGATGGCCGTGGCCGAGGCGAACTGTTCCAGGCAGCCCTTCTGGCCGCAGCCGCAGACCGGCCCCGTGGGGTCGATGACCATGTGCCCCAGCTCGCCGGCCGTGTCGTCCACGCCCGAATAGAGCCTGCCGCCCAGGATGATGCCGCCGCCCACTCCCGTGCCCAGGGTGAGCATCACCAGGTTTTCCACCCGCCGCCCGGCCCCGGCCCACAACTCGCCGAAGGCCGCGGCGTTGGCGTCGTTCTCCAGGTACACCGGCAGGCCCAGGGCCTTGTGGACGGGGGCCGCCAGGGCCGTGTCGCGGAAGCCCGGCAGGTTGGGCGTCTCGTAGATCACCCCGGTGCGCGAATTCAACGGGCCGGGCGAGCCGATGCCCACGCCCGCGGGCCGGCCGGCGCGGCTGCCCTGCTCCAGCACCAGCTGCCGGATGCCGTCGATGATGCGCTTCATCACCGCGTCCCTGCCCCGGCTGGCCTGGGTGGGGATCTTGAGCTTGCGGGTGATGCGGCCCCGGAAGTCCACTGCCGCGAAGGTGATGTTGGTCCCGCCCAGGTCCACGCCGATGAGGTATTTTTTGTCTGCCAAAGGATCCTCGCTCAGTGAAGTGGGAACTTCAATGCAGGGCGGCGGCCGAGGCGACGAACTTGAACACGATGTAAAGGCCCATCCCCGCGAAGGCGACCAGCACGATCATCCCGAAAATCCAGAAGGGCGAGAAGCGGGGGCCCAGCATCGGCTCGGCTTCGTTTTCCCCCGGCTCCACCTCGTCCTCGTGGGCGAACCATTTCTTGGACATGGCGTCACCTATTCCTTCCTCTCCCCCACGTTCATTTCCATCAGCGCGGAGCAGTCGAACACGGCCCTTTTTTCCATCACGGCCCTCTGGAAGATCCCCTCCTTGTCCGCGGCGTCCGGGGCCGCCAGGTAGGCCTCGAAATCGGCCCGCCCGACGAACCAGCCGAAGGTGGCCAGGCCCAGCGTGTTGGCCGCCAGCGAAAGCAGGAAGGGATGGTCCTCCGGCCCGCGCAGGCCGCGCAATTCCTCGGCGGGCAGCGCGTCGAAGGTGCGCACCGCCGCCACCTTGCCGGCGCGGATTTCCGCGATCAGGCTGGCCCACAGGCCCTCCCCGTCGAACACCGCCAGCAGGTAGGCGCTGGGCCGCGAGCCGGTCAGGGCCAGGAACTTGGAAAGCCGGCCGAGCGGCAGGCCGTTCCAGAGGAACTCGCGGCGCGGAAACACCGCCAGGGCCTTTCCGTCCGAGGCGCCTTCCCCGGCGGCGCGCGCGAGGTCGTCCGGGTCCAGGCCCAGGTCGGCCTCGCGCTGCCGGAGCGAAACCAGCGAGCGCAGGCCTTCGGGCTCGAAGACCACGGCCTCGCGCAGGCCCGGGTTGGCGGCGAAGAGGGCCTCGGCCGCGGCCGCGAAGTCCTCCACCCTGCCCTCCGGCAGGGGCAGGTCGCCCCTTTCGGTGTCGTGCAGGCGCCTGGGGACGCCCCCTTCGACCTGCAGGTAGAGCCGGCGGCCCGCCCGCGCCCCCAGGGCCAGGCCGGCCAGCCGGCGCCAATGGTCCGGGTTGATGTCCAGCACCCGCAAATGCCTGTCTAGCATGCGATCAGCTCCCATACCTTGATTTCACGCGGGCCCAGGGTCACTTCCCGCTCCTCCACCGCTCCCAGGAACTTCCCCCCGGCCCACAGGGGTTTGAGCACGAACTTGCCGTCCTTGAACACCGTGCAGGAGCGCTCCTCCCCGTGCGGGTTGCGCACGAAGAGCACCTGCTTGCCCGAAAGCTTGTGCACCGCCACGTCCAGGCTGTCGTCCGAAAGCGTGATCTCCGGCCTCAGCCGGGCCTTCTGCAGCAGGGACGCTGCCGCCTTGGGGTCGAAGGTCCCCGTCATCAGCAGGATTTTTCCGTCCCCGTGGGAGGCCGGCTTGCCAGGCGTGAGGGACAGGTCCTTGAAGGCCTCCAGGGCCCCCCACTTCTGGTTGAAGGCGGGCAGCTGGGGCCCCAGCACCAGCAGGCCCCCCTCTTCCACGAAGGCCAGCAGCCGGCGGGCCCAGGACTCCTCCAGGTATCCCCAGCAGGCCAGCACCGCCAGGCCGGCCTTTTTGAGCTTTTCCGGGGCCAGGCCCGAATCGCCCAGGGCGAAGGGGAGGTGCGACCGCCGCAGGAAATCCCCGGCCTCCTGGTGGAACCGGGCCACCGACGAGGGGCCCACCCCGTCCCCCCCGAAAAAGCCTTCAGCCGCGGCCTCGTGAAGGAAGGCCGCCGGAAGCTCGAACAGCTGGTGGTTCGGGCGGGGCGCCTCGAAACTGGCGCCGACCAGCTGGGCTTCGCGCGCGTGCAGCAGCAGGGCCTGCACCTGGGGGAAGCTGTTTTCCCATTCAAGGCTTCTGAGGAAACGGTTCAGCTGCCGGTAAGGTTCCGCGAAGGCCTGCCTCAGCTCCCCGCGCCCGTCGATGGGGCTGCCCATCCAGCGGTCCCTCTCCGCCAGCATGTAGAAATTGACCCCCCTGGCCCCGCCCATGAAGGGCGCCAGGACGCAGGATTTCAGGTCGTCCACGTCCGGGGTGACGCGGTCCGGCCAGGCCCCGGCGCCGTACTCCGGTATATAAGGAAGGCGGCTGCTGACTGAAAGGTAGCGGGCCTGGTCCAGGACCCCTCCGGCGTCGCCGTCCTGGGGATACGAATCCAGGCCGCAGAAGTCGATGCCCGAATCCTTTTCCATGTCCGGGAGGTTGAAGGGGGTGCGGAAGGACCCGTAAAAGTTGTGGTACAGGGGCATCCCTTCCAGGCCCTTGGCCCGGTAAAGCTCGGCCAGGCGGGAGAGGGCCCAGGAAACCTGGTATTCCTTGTATTCCGTCCAGTCCAGGTAGGGGGCCAGTTCCTGGGGATTGGACGCGTGGTTGCGCCGGGGGGCCTGGACTTCGCCGAAGCCCTTCAGGGAGGTTCCGTGGGCGGCGTTGAGGGCCTTGAGGGTGCGGTACTTCATCTCAAGGTAATGGCGGTACAGGCCCAGGGACGCCTCGCTGTAGTCCGCCTGGTAGGTCCCGGTGTGGAAAAAGTAGCCCGCCTCGTTGTCCACCTGCAGGGCCACGACGCCCCCGCGGGGATGCAGGTGCTTCAACAGCACCGGGGACAGGGCCGCCAGGTAGGGCTCGAAGGCCTCGAACAGGGCCGGGTTGGCGTAGCTGGGGATGGGAAAGGCGTCCAGGGCGGAAAGGTGCAGGATGGGCGCGCCCTCCGCGTCCCTGGCCCAGAAGCGGGGATCCTTGATGATCCATTCCGGATAGCCGAAAAAGGGCAGTTCGGCGTTGATGTGGGGGCCGGGCCTCACCAGCACCTTCAGGCCCCTCTCCTCGGCCAGGCCGAGGAAGGCGTCCAGGTTCTTGTCCGGGTCCTTTTTTCCAAAGTCGAAGTCGCCGGGCGCGGTCTCGTGCACCGCCCAGGGGAGGTAGGTTTCCACGATGGAAAAGCCGAGGTCCCGCACCTGGTCCAGCACCCTGGGCCAGAGCCGGTGGTCCGTCCTCCAGTAGTGCACGCTGCCCGAAACAAGGGGGAGGAGGTTTCCATCGATTTCCAGGCCGTTGTGCCGAACTTTGATGGGCATCGAAAAACGGGTTCCTTTCGGGTCGGGGATTTGAACTGGGACCGGAAAATAGCACGCGTCCATCCCGGTGTCAAGGCGGCCCTGAACGGCCCCCGATTTCAGGCTCTGCCGCCCGCCCGCACCGCCTTCCAGGGATCCACTTCCCTGGCGCCGCTGTGGGCCTCGGTTTCACGGCAGTAGGAAAGGAAGAGCACGGGGCCCAGGCCCTTTTTCCAGGCCTCCACCAGGGCCCTGCCGGCCCGGGAATCGGCCTTCAGGTCCCCGCGTCCCGCGGCCGCAAGGATGGCCTCGGCCGTCTCCTGGCCGAAGGCGTCGATGTCCTTCTGGGGCACGCGGAAATGGCAGCGCCTGACCCGGGCCCGTGTCTTGGGCTGGTAGGTCAGCAGGGAGGGGTCCGGATCGGGGTTCCATTCCGTGGGCGTGGAGGTTTCGTCGCAGATCAGGGAGGTGTCGCAGGTGTCGTAGGCCACCAGGTGCCTGTCGAAGACTTGCTTCAGGAATTCCTCCAGCCCGGGGCCCTGGGTCCCCCAGGCGATCCCCGCGTCCTGAAGCGCTCGGCCCACCTCCCGGCAGGTGCGGTCCAGGACCGTGCCCAGATCCTCCCCCGCCGGAAACCGAAGCTGGTACGTGATCATGACCTCCTCCGCAGTGACGCCTTGGTTCCTTGTCTTCACCCGGAAGGCCGGCCCCTGCCGACCCAAGTCCCTGGCCAAGGCGTGTCTCCAACAAAAAAACATCTCGCAAGCCCACTCAAACTCTAGCCCAACCCTCGAATTTAATAACTGATTTGAATCAATAATTATGTGTTTTCGCCTTCAATAAAAGGTTTTTCCTGATTTCCATGATTCCAAAAGATAAAAACAGGACAGAACCAGGACACAAAAAGTTCAGAAAATTCACGTATCCTGATTCGCGTCACCTCCTTGCCCTTGGTTCTCGGCTACAATCCCCCCCGATCACATCGTGAATTTCGGCGCGGGGGTGCACCGGCCCCGTCGCGCCTCTCCTCGC
The DNA here is from genome assembly GCA_021790555.1 of bacterium. GTDB lineage: Bacteria > Oederibacteriota > JAJYGY01 > JAJYGY01 > JAJYGY01 > JAJYGY01. Next base: position 11,727 of record JAJYGY010000256.1, on the reverse strand, counting down.
GCCTGTACGGAGGTGTTCGTGCCCGTCCTTGCGTTTTTGATCCTCTTTCCCCTGCTGCCCGCCCTCCTCCTTTCCGTGGTTTCCCACCAGGGAGCCCGGACCTGGATCGTCCGCCTGGGAGTCCTGGCCCTCGCCCTGGCCGCGGTGCTCCTGGCGAAGGACCACCTGGCCTCAGGACCGGCTTTTTACAGCCCCGCCATCCCCCACCTGGAAGGCGCCATCTTCGCCGGCGAGATGCTGCTGTATCTCTACCTGCTTTGGCGCTGCCGCCAGATCCGCGCCCTCGAGGCCTGGGTGCCCCTGGTCCTCCTCCTGCAGGCCGGCGTGATCGCCTACACCAGGCTCGGCCTTCCACCGGTTCCCGCGGAAAGGATATTTGGGGTGGACAACCTTTCCATCCTGATGGCCCTCATCATCGCCGTGGTGGGCGGTCTGGTGTGCGCCTACGCCGTTCCTTATATGAAGGATTTCCACGACCAGCACCCGGAAATCCGGGACCGGCGCCGCCCCTTTTTCTTCCTCCTGTTCCTCTTCCTCTCGGCCATGTTCGGGATCGTCTTTTCCAACCACCTGGGGCTGCTGTTCTTCTTCTGGGAAATCACCAGCCTTTGCTGCTTCCTGCTCATCCGTTACGCGGGCAGCGAGGAATCCATCCGCAACGCCTACCGCGCCCTGGGCCTGAACCTGCTGGGGGGGCTTGCCTTCGCCCTGGGCCTGTGGTGGCTTTCGCGCCACGCCGGCACCCTGGACCTTGACCGGGTCGTCACCCTGGGAAAGGCCGGGGCCCTGGCGGCCCTCGTCCCGGTGGTGCTCATCAGCTTCGCGGGCCTGACCAAGGCCGCCCAGCTTCCCTTCCAGTCCTGGTTGCTGGGCGCCATGGTGGCGCCCACCCCGGTGTCCGCCCTGCTGCATTCCAGCACCATGGTCAAGGCCGGCGTGTTCATCATCCTCAAGTTCTCGCCCGTGTTCCTGGCCCACCCCTCGGTGGGCATGCCCCTGGCCCTGCTGGGGGGCCTGACTTTCCTGGTCACCTCCCTGGCGGCCGTCACGCAGAGCAACGCCAAGCGCGTGCTGGCCTACTCCACGGTGGCCAACCTGGGCCTGGTGGTGGCCTGCGCCGGCGTGGGCAGCCCCCAGGCCGTCTGGGCGGCCCTGCTGCTGGTGCTTTTCCACGCCGTCTCCAAGGGACTGCTTTTCCAGGCCGTGGGGGCTGCCGAGCACGGCCTGCACAGCCGCGACATCGAGGACATGGAGGGCCTCATCACCGCGCGGCCCGCCCTGGCGCTGGCGATGCTGGTGGGCATCCTGGGGATGTTCCTGGCGCCCTTCGGCATGCTGGTGGGCAAGTGGGCCTGCCTGCAGGCCTTCCTGCGGGCCAGCCCCCTCCTGGCCCTGCTGCTGGCCTTTGGAAGCGCGCCCACCCTGTTCTTCTGGGCCAAGTGGATGGGCAAGCTGGCCAGCGTGGCGGGCCGCCCCCGGGTCCGGGACTCGTCCGGCCTGGACGAATGGGTCTCCATGGGGACCCTGGCCGTGCTCACCCTGGCCGCCTGCGGGCTGTTCCCGCTGGTGTCGCGCGTCCTCATCGAGCCCTACCTGGCCCCGGCAGCGGCGCCGCTTTCGGCCCTGGGTTCGGGCAACCTCAGCGTCCTGCTGCTGATGCTGGGCCTGCTGCTCCTGCTTCCCCTGGCATTCCTGTTCTATCCGCGCCGCGGCCCGCTGGCGGCGCCCTACCTGGGCGGGGCCAACCGGCAAGACGAGCCCGGGCGTTTCCTGGGTTCGCTGGGGCGCAGCTTTGGGAGCGAGACCCGCAACTACTACCTGGCGAACCTGTTCAGCGAAAAGGGCCTGCTGCGCTGGGGTGGCGTCCTGGGCCTGGGCTTGATCCTGGCCATGTTCCTGGCCCTGCCCGGTTCGGCGGCCGCCCTCCCGGGCCCGGCGCCGGCTTCCCTTCCCGCAGCCCCGCGCTTCTCCCCCCTGGGCCTGCTGGCCTACCTGGTGGCGGCCCCCCTGGCGGGAGGCCTGCTGGCGGGCGCGGACCGCGTGCTGACGGCCCGCCTGCAGGGGCGGGTGGGCCCCCCCCTGCTGCAGCCCTTCTGGGACGTGGCCAAGCTGCTCAAGAAACGGGCCGGGGTGGTCAACCGGTTCCAGGACTACTACGTGGCCTGCTTCGCCCTCTTCGCGGTGCTGGCCGGCGGCCTCTTCTTCGCCGGAGGCGACCTGCTCCTCGTCATCTTCGCGCTGACCCTGGCTTCGGTCTTCCTGGTTCTGGCCGGCTACTCGCCCCATTCGCCCTACAGCGCCGTGGGCGCGGACCGCGAGCTTCTGCAGATGATGGCCTACGAGCCCATGCTGCTGATCCTGGCCCTGGGGGCCTACCAGGCCGTCCACAGCTTCCAGGTTTCGGCGCTGGTGGCGGCCGGCCGGCCCCTGGTGTTCACCCTGCCCGGCGTCTTCCTGGGCCTGGTTTTCGTCGTCACCATCAAGCTGCGCAAATCCCCCTTCGACCTCTCCACCTCGCACCACGGCCACCAGGAACTGGTGAAGGGGCTCACCACCGACCTTTCCGGGCCGAGCCTGGCCTGGGTCGAGGTCGCCCATTGGTACGAAAACGTGCTGCTGCTGGGTTTCGTGTACCTCTTTTTCGCGGCCTGGCCCGCCTGGGCGGCCCTGGCGGCCACGGCCCTGGTCTACGCGCTGGAAGTGCTGGCGGACAACGCCTGCGCCCGCCTGGACTACCGGACCATGATCAAGTCGGCCTGGGTGGTGGCGGGGCTCCTGGGGGCCGTCAACGTGCTGGTGCTGAGCTACTTTGGAAGGAGCTAGCCATGGGTGTCTTCAGCAAGTCTCCCTGGATCCTGCACTACGACGCCTCCAGCTGCAACGGCTGCGACATCGAGGTGCTGGCCTGCCTGACCCCGCTCTACGACGTGGAAAGGTTCGGCATCGTCAACACCGGCAACCCCAAGCACGCCGACATCCTGCTCATCACCGGCGCGGTCAACGAGCAGAACCTGCCGGTGGTCAGGACCCTCTACGACCAGATGCCCTCGCCCAAGGCCGTGGTGGCCATCGGGGCCTGCGCGCTCAGCGGCGGGATATTCCAGGACTGCTACAACGTGCACCGGGGCGTGGACTCGGCCATCCCGGTGGACGTCTACGTCCCCGGATGCGCCGCCCGGCCCGAGGCCATCATCGACGGCGTGGTCCAGGCCCTGGGGGTCCTGGAGGAAAAGGCGGCGGCCCCGGCCGGGCGCGGCGAAGGCGGAAAGGCGGTGGCGGCATGACCATGGAAGAGCAGCCCATCCTCCCCCTGGACCCGGTCCAGCTCCCCGCCAAGGCGGCCGAATTCGCCGCCGAAGGCAGGCGCCTGGTCCAGGTCTGCGCCACCACCCTGCCCGGCTCCTTCGAGATCACCTACACCTTCGAGGCCGCGGGCGCGCCGGGGCTGACCAGCCTCAGGGTGCTGGTGCCGCGCGACCGCTCCACGGTGCCCAGCATCACGGAATCCTATTTCGCCGCGTTCACCTACGAAAACGAGCTCCAGGACCTTTTCGGCCTCAAGGTCGAGGGGCTGAAGCTGGACTTCCAGGGGACCTTCTACCACCTCGCCAGGAAGGCCCCCTTTTCCGAGGCAAAGCCTCCCAAAGAGGGGAAATGACATGGGAACCAGGACCGTCGTCCCTTTCGGACCGCAGCACCCGGTGCTCCCCGAGCCCATCCACCTGGACCTGGTGCTCGAGGACGAAAAGGTGGTGGAAGCCATCCCCTCCATCGGCTTCGTCCACCGGGGCCTCGAAAAGCTGGCCGAAAAGAAGGAATTCGGCGAAATGGTCTACGTGGCCGAGCGCATCTGCGGGATCTGCAGCTTCATCCACAGCGCGGCCTACTGCCAGGCCGTGGAGGGGCTGATGAAGGTGGAAGTCCCGCCGCGGGCCCAGTACCTGCGGGTGGCCTGGGCGGAGATGTCGCGCGTGCACAGCCACCTGCTGTGGCTGGGGCTTTTCGCCGATTCCTTCGGCTTCGAAAGCCTCTTCATGCACTCCTGGAGGCTGCGAGAGAGGCTTTTGGACGTGGTGGAAGCCACCACCGGAGGCCGCGTGATCTTCGGCTCCTGCAAAGTGGGCGGGGTGCGCCGCGACGTGGACGCCGAGACGGGCCGCCGGGCCCTGCAAACCCTGGCGGTCCTGGAGGCCGAATGCCGGGAGATCACCGGGGTCTTCGAGAAGGACAGCACGGTGAGGCGCCGCACCGTGGGGGTGGGCCTCCTCTCCGGCAAGGACGCCTGGTCCCTGGGCGCCGTCGGCCCCACCCTTCGGGCCAGCGGCGTGTCCAGCGACTCCCGCTCCCTGGGCGGCTCGGCCTACGGCGCCCTGGACTGGCAACCCGTGGTCGAGACGGCGGGCGACTGCCACGCCCGGGCCATGGTGAGGGCCCGAGAACTCTACCAGTCGTTCTCGCTCATCCGCCAGGCCCTCGAAAAAATGCCCGCCGGGCCGGTCGAGACCAGGGTTTCAGGATCCCCCTCGGGCGAATGCATCGTCCGCCTGGAACAGCCCCGCGGCGAGGTCATCCACTACGTCAAGGGCAACGGAACCCGCCACCTGGAGCGTTACCGGGTGCGCACCCCCACCTTCGCCAACGTGCCGGCCCTGGTGCACATGCTGGCGGGATACCAGCTCGTCGACGTGCCGGTCATTGTCCTTTCCATCGACCCCTGCATCAGCTGCACGGAGCGTTGACCATGCCCTTCTTCAAGATGTCGCCCCTGGTCCTGAAAAACGCCGCCTCGGGTCCCGCCACGCGGCGGTACCCGGAGCAGGTCCGGGGGGACCTTCCCCGTACCCGCGGACGGATAGAACTGCGCCTGGAATCCTGCACCTTCTGCGGGCTGTGCCAGAAGCGCTGTCCCACCGGGGCCATCGCCCTGGACCGCCAGGAGCGCGTCTTCACCCTGGACCGCTTCAAGTGCATCCTGTGCGGGGCCTGCCAGGACGCCTGCTTCGCCCAGAAGTGCCTGTTCCTGGCCCCCCATTACGCGGCGCCCACGCGGACGCGCCAGGTGGAAACCTGGAAGCAGGCGGCCCCGCCCCCGCCCCGGGCGGGTCTGGCCGGCCGGGAACCCGGCCGGAACCCGGGGCCGCCCTCCGAGGGCGCGAACTAGGGAGGCAGCCATGCCCGATTCCATGGAACTGGGATTCATCATCAACCTGGAGGACCCGGCCGAGGCCGCGGAAATCCTGGCATTCGCCGCGCGCAAGGCCCGTCCGGGAGGGGGCACGGTGGCCTTCATGCTGGGGGGCGGGCGCGGTTCCCTGACGGAAAGCCCGGAGGTGCTGCCGGCCGTGGAATCCTTCGTCAACGCGGGCGGGAGGCTCCTGGACTGCCACCCCTGCCTGGCGCTTTCCCAAAAAAGGGGATCGGGCGCCTGCGACGTCCAGAGCATCTGCGAACTGCCCGAGGCGGTGCGCGAATGCTCCCATGAATTCCGGTTCTAGGCTTTTCAGGAGGGGATCATGCACGAATACGGGCTGGCCAGCCGGCTGGCGGACGAGGCGCTGGACCGCGCCCAGGGAAGGCCCTTGAAAAAGGTGCTGCTCAACGTGGGGGCCCTGGCCTCCGGCATGGTCGAGCCCCTGCGCCTTTACCTGGACCTGGCCTTCGAGGAAAAGGGCCTTTCCAAGGTTTCGGTGGAGGCGCGCGTCACGCCGGCCGCCTGCCGCTGTTCCTGCGGCATGGAATACGAGATAAACAAGATGACCGACGGCTGCCCGGCCTGCGGGTCCTTCCAGCGGCAGATCCTGCGCGGAAGGGACTGCGTGGTGGAGTCCGTGGAGGTGGGCAAGGCCTGAAGCCCGGCGCCTAACGCGCCGGGGCCGCCTGTTCCATGAATTCCGCCCTGATCCGCCGGGCGTACTCGTCCAGCCTCGACCGCAGGCGCGCCGACAACCCCGCGCCCGGTCCCAGCCTCTCCGGTTCTATCCCGAAAACCACCACCTCCCGGGCGCCGTCCCCCAGCAGTTCCGCCATCTCGAGGACCTGCATCAGGTCGCCTTCGTGCAGGGAAAGGCGGGGCATGTTTTTCTCCGAAACCGCCTGGCGGGGCAGGAAACGCTTGAGGGTTCCCGGCTCCTCGCCCATGTAGCCGCAATCCACAAACACCACCTTGCGCCTGCCGGAAAGCGCGTGCAGGGCCGTCATGCTGGAACCGGCGCTGTCGATCAAATCCACGCGTTCACCCAGGTCCAGGTCCACCCTCAGCCTTTCCAGGACCGCGGGCCCCGCCCCTTCGTCCCCCATGAGCGGGTTTCCCAAGGCCACGACAGCGTCCTGCTTCATTCCGCCTCCAGACAGGGAGATTTTTCGTCCGCGAACCGGCGCTTTTCGGACCCGGGGCGAAGATAATCCACCTGACTCCGGCAAAACATGATCTGGATCACGGGACGCCAAATTCGCCAGCCTCAAATGAACCGGACTTTCAGGAAATGGGTGGAGCAGGAAATGCAGGGATCATAAGCCCGCACCAGCATCTCCAGCCGCAGCCGGATCTCGTCCTGGCCCAGGTGGAGGAGCCCGGGAACCAGGCTTTCGATGTCCTTCTGGAGATTTCCGTGGTTCTGGTTGGTGGGAATGCAAAGGTTGGCCGACTGGCACACCCCCTTTTCGTCGAACGCGTAACGGTGGAAGAGGATCCCCCTGGGAGCCTCGACGGCCGAAGCCCCTTCACCGGCCGCGGGGTGGACCTCCACCCGCGTGTCCTTCAGGTCCCTGCCGGCCAGCGAGTCCAGGATGCGCTGCGAATCCTCCAGGATCTGCGCGCACTCCACCAGCTGGGCCACCGAATTCATGTACGGGTTGTCGCAATGGCCGCCCAGGCCGAACATCCCGGCCCACTTGGAGGCCAGCGGCAGCAGTTCGGCCCGGTTCAGGTTGTAGCGCGCCAGCGCCCCCACGGCGTAGGAATCCCGGTGCCAGCGCGTCCACTTGGCCGTGGACTGGGGGGTGACGTACTCGTTGGCCACGGATTCGAATTCCCCGGCCGGCCTGGACTCGTCCGTGTCGCTGCTGGCGATGTCGCCGCGGGTGAAGGCGTATTCCCCGGCCTGCCTCAGGGCGACGTATTCGGTGTCCCGGTGGAAGGACGGCACCGCGCCCGCCACGGCAAGCACGGCCTCGGCCAGCTCCGTGGCCATGGGGACCAGCCCGGCCAGGCGGCGCCGCAGCCCCTCCAGTTCCCGGGGAGCGGGAACCCGGGTGAAGCCCCCCGGCACCAGCGTGAGCGGATGCGTGGTGCGGCCCGCCAGCAGGTCCGACCACTCGTTGGCCGCCCGGTGCAGTCCCACCACCTTTTTCACAAGGTCCAGGTTGGTCTGGGCCAGCGGAACGACCGAAGGCGCCCCCATGAGGTCCGGCGCCACCAGGTAGCCGACGTGAAGGACGTGGCTCTGCAGCAGCTCCGAATAGTGCGTCAGCACCCGCAGCATCCGCGCGTCGTCGGAAATCGCCACGCCCAGTGCCTCCTCCACCGCCTTCACCGCCGCCAGGGAATGGCTGATGGAGCAGATGCCGCAGACCCTGCTGACCACCGGCTGGATCTCGTCCCAGCGGCGTGCGCGGACCATGGCCTCGAAAAAGCGGGGGGCCTCAGGGACCAGCCATTCCGCCCTTTCGACCCTGCCGTCCGAGGCCCGTACCACCAGCTGTCCGTGGCCTTCCACGCGCGTCACCGGATGGATGTCCAGGTGGACCGTCCTAGGCATGGGACACCCCCTTCCCGTCCGGGTCCAGGAACACAGCCAGGCGGCTCTCCAGCTCCTCCCTGGACTTGCCGTACTGGGCCAACACCGACGCCATTCCTTCCAGGTTGGCGTCGTCGCAGGTCCCCCGGCAGCCCAGGCAGGCGGCCCCCTGGGCCGGGCAGGCGGCGCCGCAGCCCGCCCGCGTCAGCGGGCCCAGGCAGATTTCCCCCTCCTGCCAGCGGCAGGCGTTCTCGCGGATGCGGCATTCCACGCACACGGGATACCCGGGAATGAAGGGCTCCCTCCCCAGGGCCAGGCAGCGCACCACGTAGGAGAACTCGCGCCGGTCGATGGGGCAGCCCCGCACCAGGTAGTCCACCTTCACCACCTCCGACACCGCCTTGACCGGGGCGGTGTCCAGGCGCGAAACCCCTCCGTCGCGCCCGTAAACCAGGCGGCGCGCCTCGCTCATGGCCATCCGGTTCTTCAGCTTGTTCAGGCCGCCGGACGAGGCGCAGGAGCCCAGGGCCACCAGCACCGGGGCCTTCTGGCGGATGCGCTTGAGCCTTTCCTCGTCCTCAAGGCGGGTGATGGCGCCCTCGACGACGGCGATGTCGAACACGTCGCTCTGTTCGGACATTGCCTCGCGCCATTCCACCACGTCCACGACCCTGAGCAGGTCCAGCAGCGCCTCCTCCAGGTTCACGATCTGGAGTTGGCAACCCTCGCATCCGGCGAAATCGAAGATGGCGACCCGGGGCCTGGGCATCAGAGCGCCTCCTTCAGGTCGAAGAGGTCCCCGGCCCGGAACACCGGGCCCTGCTGGCAGACGTAAAGCCCGTTGATCTGGCAGTGGCCGCACTTGCCGACCCCGCACTTCATGCGCCTTTCCAGGGAAACGTGGACTTCCCGGCTGGGCACCTGCAGCCGCCGCAGTTCACGCAGCACGAAGCGGTACATCACCGGGGGGCCGCAGACCAGGGCGGCCCAGGGCCCCGGTTCCAGCCGCAGCATGCCGAAAAGGCCGGTGATCAGGCCCACTTGGCCGGCCCATCCGGGCGAAGGCTGGTCCACGGTCTCCAGCAGGGTGAGGTCGTTGCGGCGCTTCCATTCCAGAAGCTCGCCGGTGAAGAGCCTTTCCGCGGCGCTGCGGGTCCCCGCCAGGATGGCGATCCTGCCGAAATCCCCGCGCCGGTCCAGGGCGTACTGGATGGCCGACCGCAGGGGGGCCAGGCCGATGCCCCCCGCCACGAACAGGAGGTTCTTGCCCTTCAACTCGCCTTCCATGGGAAAGGACGTCCCAAACGGCCCCCGGATTCCCACCTTGTCGCCGGGCGACTTGCGGTGGAGGGCCTGGGTGACGCTGCCGATGCGCCGGACCAGCATCTGGAAGGAGCCCTTCCGGGTCGGGGAGGAGCACACCGAGATGGGTGCCTCGCCCATGCCGGGAACCGAGACCTCCACGAACTGGCCGGGCAGGTGCCCCAGATCTTCCGGACCGTCCAAGGCCAGCTCGAAAAAGGCGTCGCTGGCGGTCATCGCGGAAACCGAAAGCAGCGTGGCCGGGCGGGGAAGGTAGATGTCCCCGCCCCCGGAGGTCCGGGCGGGGGAATCCAGCGTGCCCTCCATGTTCAATCCCCCAAGAGGGTGTTGTACACTTCCACCGGGTTGGCCGTCCTGGCGACGCAGGCGTCGACGCAGCGGCCGCACCCCACGCAGGCGATCTCACCGGTCATTTCAGGAAGGTACTTGGCCTTGCGGTAGTAGCGGTGGCGGTAGCGTTCGGCCGAATGCCGGCGGAAATTGTGCCCTCCCGCCACGCTGGCGAAATCGCGCAGCAGGCAGCCGTCCCAGGCGCGGCAGCGGCTGCCGCATTCCAGGCTCCAGTCCACCTCGTCCTGGACGTCGAAACAGTAGCAGGTGGGGCAGACGACGTTGCAGGCCCCGCAGGAAAAGCAGCGTTCGGCGCGTTCCTGCCACAGGGGATGGTCGTAGTTGCGCGAAAGGAGGCCCGGCAGGTCCTGGGGGGAGCAGTGAAGGACATGGCGCCTCATGGCCTGGCGGTTGGATTCCCAAAGCCTGTCCCGCTCCTCGAGCTGCCCGGGAGCGGCGTCGGCCAGGAGGCCGGCGGACCGCAGCAGGGATTCCCCCTTTTCGGTGGCCGCTTCGGCCAGGTAGGCGCCGCCCACCCTGCTGAACAGCAGGTCCCAGCCCTCGCGGACGGTGGCGGTCCCCATGCATCCCGCGAAATTGTTCGGGGAAACGGCCTGGGCGTCCAGGGCCACCAGGGTGCAGGCCCCCCGGCGGGCCATGTAATGGGTGTCCACCTGCTTCTCGGAAAACACCCTGTCCATCTGGCGGATGGCGGCCACGTCGTAGGGATGCACGCCCAGAAGCACGAAGGGATCGGGAGGGGCCTGGCTGGCGTAATGGGAATCGCCGCGGAAGGTCAGGAGAATTTCGCGGGAGGGAAGCAGGAATTTCTTGGGGGGGAGGAGCGTGGTGTCGTAGTCCAGCCTCAGGTCGGAGGCGCGCGACAGGGATTCGAAGACGAACTTGTCTCCCTTTTGCACCGGGCCGATGACGGTCCGGTTCAGCAGCAGACCGTCCACCCAGCCGTTCAAGGAAGCGGGGTCCATCTGTTTGACGGTCATGTCGCACCCCCAGCAGGTCGGGATGGCTTCGAGCCGCAAAACCACCCTATTCCCCCGCCGGGCGGCGCGACATGACACAGATCAAATCCTCAAGTTTCCGGGAGGCCGGGCCGCCGGCCTTTCACCGCACCACGGGCAGGCCCTCGGCGTGCCAGGACACGATGCCTCCCCGCAGGTGTTTGGCGCCCGGAAACCCGTTCTGCTGGAGCAGGTTCAGGGCCACGGCGCTGCGGTTGCCGTGGGCGCAGTACACGAAAAGCGGCTTGGAAGTGTCCAGTTCCTTCATGCGTCCTTGCAGTTCCTGCAGGGGGATCAGTTTGCAGGACGGAAGATGGCCCTGCTGGTATTCCATCTTCGTGCGCACGTCCAGGATCTGCACGTCCCTGGTCGAGGCGATCCATTTCTTGGCTTCCCCCGCGGAAAGCACGGCTTCGGCTGGCACCATCACGGATTTCCCCCTGAAAAAGAAGTACAGGGCCACAAGGGCCACGGCGGCGACCATCCAGAACTGCATGTCATTCTCCTTTCAAATGCGTGGAATTGTCCATCCTTCCCCGGACCCGCCCCGGATCAGCCTCCGGCCGCGGCCTTTTCCCGGGCCGTACCGAAAACCCGCGCCCAGGCCTCGTAGGTGAGATAGCCGCCGCTCAGGTTGCGGCAACGGATTCCCTTCTGCTTCAGCACCCGGCAGGCCACGTAGGAACGCTGCCCCGAGCGGCAGTAGACCAGGATTTCCCTGTCCCGGGGAATCTCCGACAGCCTGTCCCGCAGTTCGTCCACCGGGATGTTGGCCGCTCCCGGGATGGCCCCTTCGCCGAACTCCCCGGCGGTGCGCACGTCCAGCAGCCACTGGCCCGCCCCTGGCCGGGCCGCCTCCTCGGCGTGGAACAGGTCCACGTCCCCGTCCAGGGTGTTGGAAGCCACGAACCCGGCGAAATTGACGGGATCCTTGGCCGAGCCGAAGGGTGGCGCGTAGCACAACTCCAGGTCCTTCAGGTCCCGCGCCGTCATCCCGGCCCGCAGCGCCACGGCCAGCACGTCGATCCTCTTGTCCACGCCCCCGCGGCCCACGGCCTGGGCCCCCAGCAGGGCCCCGGAACCCTTGCGGAAGAGCAGCTTCAGGTGGATGGTCTCGGCTCCCGGGTAGTAGCCGGCGTGGCTGCCCGGGTGCAGGTAGACCTTTTCGTAGTCCTCGCCGGCGGCCTTGAGGGCCTTTTCGCTGGCGCCGGTCATGGCGAAGGCCAGGCGGAAGACCTTGCAGATGGAGGTGCCCTGGGTGCCCTTGTAGGCGCCGGGCCTGCCGAAGATGGCGTCCGCCGCGATCCGGCCCTGCCGCG
>JAJYGY010000083.1:2067-4846 GCA_021790555.1 bacterium | reverse complement strand
TGGGCGGCGCGGTTTTCGTGGCCATCCACGACATCACCGCCTCCCGCTGGGCCACGTCCTTCCGCCGCCTGCCCGAATCCATGGCCTCGGCGCTTCCCTGGATGCTGGTGCCGTCCCTGGTGCTGGCCCTGGGCGCGGGCCATTTCTACGCCTGGGCCCTGCCGGCCGAGGCCGCCCGCCTGTATCCAAGCAAGCGGATCTGGCTGGGCCAGCCCTTCTTCGGGCTGCGCACCCTGGGTTACGTGGCCCTGTGGGCCTGGGCCTCGGGACGCATGCTCAGGGGGGGCAGGCAGGGGCTGGAAGGCCGCGGCCGCCGGGCCGCGCTCTTCCTGGTGCTGTTCGGCTCCACCTTCTGGCTGGCGGCCATGGACTGGCTGATGTCGCTGCAGCCGGCCTGGTACAGCGACATCTTCGGCATCTACGTCTTCGCCGGAATCTTCCAGAGCGGCCTGGCCGCCATTCTCCTCCTCCTGCTGGCCGGGGGGGGCCTGGGCTGGCCGGGGACGCGGCTGCTCCCGCAGCAGCTCCACGACCTGGGCAAGCTGCTCTTCGTCTTCTGCGTGTTCTGGGCCTACATCTGGTTTTTCCAGTACATGCTGATCTGGTACGCCGACCTGCCTGGGCAGGCCTCCTATTTCGTCCTCCGGAGCCGGGGGGCCTGGTTCCTGTTCTTCCTCGGTACCTTCTTCCTGAACTTCGCCCTGCCTTTCCTGATGATCCTTTCCCAGCCGGCCAAGCACGACCGCCGGGTGCTGGCCCTGGCGGCCGCGCTGATCGTGCTGGGGCACTGGCTGGACCTTTTCGTGATGATTCTGCCGGACTTTTCCGCGGCAGGTCCGCGGGTGGGATGGATGGGGGTCCTGATCCCCCTGGGGGCCCTGTCGGCCTTCCTGCTCCTGTTCCTGTCGGATTTCCGGCGGGCCACGCCCGTGGCCGAGGCCGAAACGCTCGCGGCGGCGAGGATCGCCTACGAGCATTGAGTTTATTCCTCATTTTTGGGAGTGGGTCATGGGAGACATCGGATTTCCGGAACTGCTGGTCATCCTGGTGATCGCGCTGGTGCTGTTCGGGGGAGGCAGGCTGCCCGAGGTGGGCAAGTCGCTGGGCCAGGCCATCCGTGAATTCAAGAAGGGCGTGCGCGACGCCACCTCCGGGCTTGAGGAAAAGGCCGACGAGCCCAAGAAGGCCGAAAAGGCCTGAGAAAGGGGGGGGCATGGCGCCCTCGGCGAAACTCACCCTGGTGGAGCACGTGGCCGAGCTCCGCCAGAGGCTGCTGAAATCCCTGGCGGCCCTGGCGGCCCTGTCCCTGCTGTGCTACACGCGCCACGACGCGCTCTACGACTTCATGGCCAAACCCGTGGGCGGGCTGGTCTTCACCCGGCCCACGGAAGCCATGATGGTGATGCTGAAGATCAGCTTCCTGGGCGGCCTGGTGCTGGCGCTCCCCGTCCTGCTGTACCAGGCCTGGGCCTACTTCGCCCCCGCCCTGGGCCCGGCCCGCTCCCGCCTGCTGGCGGCCTGCCTGGGCCTGGGCTGGCTGCTGTTCCTGCTGGGCCTGGGCTTCGGCCTGGCCGTTCTCCCCCAGACCATGCGTTTCCTGCTGGGTTTCGCCCGCCCCGACCTCACCCCCATGATTTCCGCCGAGAAGTACGTGTCCTTCGCCCTGCTCACCAGCTTCGGCTGCGGGCTGGTCTTCCAGGCGCCGCTGGCCGCCTTTTTCCTGGCGCGGGTGGGCCTGCTCACCCGCCGGGGCCTGCTGCGCCATTGGCGGGTGGCCGTGCTGGGGATCCTGGTCCTGGCGGCCCTGATCTGCCCGGCGCCGGACCTCTTCACCTGGATGGTCGTCAGCGTGCCGCTTTTCCTGCTCTACCTGGCGAGCCTGTGGGTGGCGGGCTGGGCCGCGCCGGGCGGGGGCGCGGAAGCCGGGGAGGATCCGGAAATCCGGAGGGCCTGAGGCCGCGCGCGGGCCGGAAGGATCTGGAAGGGAAAAAGGGAAGGGCCTTCGGGGGCGTGAAGCGGGCAACCCGGTGGGGGAAGTCCGCGAGGCCCAAGGCCTCGGGACCTCCCCACCCGGGGGGCTACTTGCTGGAGGCCAGGGCCTGGGGAAGCGAGGCCGTGCCGGCCTGGTCCTGCTTGAAGCGCAGGTCGAAGTGGATGACCACCTGGTCGCTGCACTTGATCATGCCGAACATCAGCTCCGGCGGCTTGACCCCGTAGTCGCTCATCAGCAGGGGGTACTCGCCGGTGATCTCCAGCCCGTCCTTGCCGGGCAGAACCTGGCCGGTGATGCTGACGTCCCTGCTCACCGAGCAGATGCTCAAGGTTCCCTTGGTGACGATGGAAAGCCCCTTGCCGTCGGCGGCCGGCCCGGTCCGGTAGCTTTTCACGTCGTAGCGGATGTCCGGGTACTTGGCGGCCGCCATGGCCTTGTACATGTTGGAATCCAGGCCGCCCTCGCCGGACTTCATCGATTCCACCGGCACGGTCAGGTCGAACTGGAAGGGCGAGCCGGCGCCGATGAGGCCGGCCAGCCCGTCGGCCTTGGCGGCGGGCTTCAGCTCGGCGGTGACGCTGATCCGCTTGGCGAAGCTCTGGTAGGGATGCAGGGTGGATTCGCCCCGAAGCCAGAGCTTGCTGGAAGGCTGCAACTGAAGCTGCAGGGCCTGGGGAGCCGGGGCGGCGGCGGGCTTGTGGGCCCGCGCCAGGACCGGGGAGAGGCCCAGCGCCAGGGCGGCCAGGGCGGTTTTCAACTTCGACTTCATGACGTTCCTCCTTTTCC
>JAJYGY010000083.1:0-2057 GCA_021790555.1 bacterium | reverse complement strand
GAAAGGGCCTTGGCGGGGGAGGCCGGGGAGGCGCCGGTCAGCCGGGCCTCCTCGCTGATCTTCTCCCTCACGCAGGCCAGTAGCTGCTGGATGCTGGATTCCATCACCCCCTGGGCGAAGAGCCCGGCCAGGGCCCCGAAATCGCCGGAAGCCTTCAGGTCGTAGTCGACCTCGGTGCCGGCCTCGGAGGTCTCCAGGCGCCAGCTGCCCCGGTAGACCTTGAAGTCCTGCCCGCACACGTCCTCGAAATCGATCTCCTGGTCGAGCGTCTCGTGGACGCTCAGCACCACGTAGAAGCTGCGGTTGAAGAACAGAAAGCCCGAATCCCCCACCTGCTTCAGCAGGAGCCAGTTGCCCCTCCGGTCCAGCACCTGGCTGACCTTCAGCGAGGGCACGAAGCGGCTGAGCCCCTCGTAGTCGGTCAGCACCTTCCAGGCGTCCTCCACCGAGGCCTGCACCAGGAAGGCGCCGTGCACCAGGTAGGCGCCCGAGGCGTCCTTCTTGACCGTCACCAGGCGGTCTCCGGCCAGGCCGGCGCGCGCCCCCAGCAGGAGCAGGGCGAAGGCCAGGCAGGCGGGGAAACGGGGAAAAGCCTTCATCATCAAACCCCCTTCGGGGCCCGGCCGTCGCCGCCGGGCCCCGGGGATGGAAACCTTCCTAGAACGCCAGCTGGAACATCATGCGCGCCGCCGGCACGAACTCGTTACGCCAGATGGGCGAAGCCGCTGTGGCGTCCGAAACCTGGTTGGGCATCTCGGTGATCAGGTAGACCCCGTCGTTGCTCTGGACTTCCGGGGTGTTGAACTCGAAGAGCGTCTCCCCCACCAGTTTCACCCAGGGATTGATATGGATCGTGACGGAAGGGAAGGTGAGTTCCCACATCGGGTTGGAGCCGAACAGCGAGACATACTTGCCGGCGGAATAGCTGTAGGCCATGCCCTGATCCGGGGAGATCCCCACGAAACGCGCGGCGACTTCCCAGGGCGCGGTGCTGTAGGCGGCCTGGATTTCACCGCCGAAGTTGTTCAGCTGGCCCGAATGGACCGTGTACCCGTTCATGGTGATGGGCGCGAAGTCGGTGGCATAGAACTCATTCCACGTGGCCTGGCCCTGCAGGCTCAAGGTCCCGCCCGCGAAAGGGGCGCGCAGGACTGCGTCCAGGCTGGCCTCGGCGTACTGGGCCGTCACCCGCCCAAAATTCCCGGCTTGCTTGCCCAGGTAGGGATTGAAGTTGCCCCACAGCAGCGCGTTTCCGAAATAGCCGTTGGCGGAACCGCCGCCGTAGTAGCCGTTCTGCAGGCTTAGATCGGTGCTGTGCCCGGCATTGCTGTCATTGGCGAATTCCCCGCTGGCGTGCACCGCCCAGGCCAGCTTGTCGGGAGCCTTGAAACCGGTCTGAAGGGGATGGTAGGGATCGTCGTCAATCCCGTCCGAATACCCGACCCGGGCGATCAGCATGGGCGGCAGGGTGAAGATCTCCGGCAGATAGCGCTGGGGAAGGTCCGGCGCACCGCTGATGGTCCCGAGAAGGCCGTCGAAACCGCCGAGCTTGGTGTTGAAGACAAGGCCGGTGTCATAGCCGCTGTTGAAGAACATGTTGAAGAGGTTGGATTTCTCGGTGAAGAGCATGTTGCCCTCGTAGTCCGCGCTTTCCAGGCTGACGGGCACCTTGAATTGCCCGACCGTCACCGACCAGGCGTCGCCCATCGGTACCATGGCGTTGAACTCCAGCAGATTGATCTGGTTGTTGGAGGAATTGACCGCCTCACCGCCCAGGGCCTCCTCAAAATAAACCTTGGTGTTCTTGTACTGAGCCTGCATCAGCAGCCGGTCTTCCGTGTTGAAGAGGTAAATTCCGGTGTTGTCGCGGTTGGCGATCTGGTTGTCCTGGTCGGTGATGTCCTCCAGTTCCCCCAGGGTCTGGAACCGGCCACCCACCGTCACGGTCACGTCCTGGCTGGTGTAGACCGGAAAGGCCTGGGCCACGCCCGCGCCCCCCAGCATGAGCGCCGCCCCGGCGGCCAGCGCTTTCCACTTGGACTGCTTCATGACAACCT
>JAJYGY010000362.1 GCA_021790555.1 bacterium | reverse complement strand
GGCAAAGGAATTCAAGCTGCCCAACCTGGGGGAAGGCGTCAAGGACGGCACCGTGGCCGGCATCCTGGTCAAGGAGGGCGACAGCGTGTCGCCCAATCAGAACGTGCTGGAGATCGAGACCAGCAAGGCCGTCATGGACATCGAAAGCCCCTTCGGCGGCAAGGTGACCAGGATCCACGTCAAGCCCGGGGACAAGGTCCCGGTGGGCGGCCTGCTGCTTTCCATCGAGGAGTCCGGAGACGGGGGCGGGAAACCCGCGGCCCCGTCCCCGTCCGCCCCGGCCGTCCCGCCCCCTCCGGCCAGGACCGCACCGTCCGCGCCGGCTCCGTCCGCGCCCCCCGTGGCGGGCCCGCGGGGCGAAGGCGGCGGGAAACCGGCGCCCCTCCGGCCTGACGGCCTTCGGGACGGGGGCCCCGCCTCTTCGCTGCGCTCCGAGGCACCCCTGCCGGCCTCGCCTTCGGTGCGCAAGCTGGCCCGCGAGTGGGGCGTGGACCTGGCCCAGGTGAAGGGCAGCGGCGGGGGCGGCAGGATCCTCGAATCGGACCTGCAGGCCTTCGTCAAGCAGGCCCTGGCCCGCCCCGCCGGCGCCGCCGGCTTGGCGCCCGCGCTTCCGGACTTCTCCAAGTGGGGGGCGGTGGAGCGCAGGCCCTTGAACGGCATCAAGAAGGCCACGGCCGAGGCCATGAGCCGCTCCTGGTCGCTCGTTCCCATGGTGACCCAGTTCGACTCCGCCGACATCACCGACCTGGAATCGGCCCGCAAACGCCTCGCCGCCGCGGCGCCCAAGGGGGCCCCCAAGGTGACCATGACCGTGCTGGCCATGAAGGCCGTGGTGGCCGCGCTGAAGGCCTATCCCCAGTTCAACGCCTCACTGGACCCGCGAAGCCAGGAACTCGTCCTCAAGAAGTACTTCCACCTGGGCGTGGCCGTGGACACGGAAAACGGGCTGATGGTTCCGGTGATCCGCGACGCCGACAGGAAGAGCGTGCAGGAGCTGGCCGCCGAGCTGGACGGACTGGCGGCCAAGGCCAAGGCCCGCAAGGTGGAGCTTTCGGACCTGCAGGGCGCCTGCTTCACCCTCAGCAACCTGGGCGGCATCGGCGGCACGGCCTTCACGCCCATCGTCAACTGGCCCGAGGTGGCCATTTTGGGCATCGCCCGCTCGCGCCAGGAGTTCCTGCCCGACCCCGCCACCGGGGTGGGCCGTTTCCGTCTGATGCTGCCGCTTTCGCTCACCTACGACCACCGGGTGATCGACGGCGCCGACGGGGCCCGTTTCCTGCGCAAGGTTTCCGAGCTTTTGAGCGATCCGCTGCAAATCCTGATGCAATCCTAAGGGGAAGTCTCCATGCCGAAGGAATTCAAGCTGCCCAACCTGGGCGAGGGGATCAAGGAAGGCACCGTGGTGTCGGTGCGGGTCAAGGCCGGCGACGAGGTGGCCGAGAAGGACGTCGTCCTGGAGCTGGAGACCAACAAGGCCGTGATGGACATCGAGTCGCCCTTTTCCGGCAGGGTGGCGCGCGTGGCCGTGAAGGCCGGCGACAAGGTTCGGGTGGGCGCGCTCCTAATGGAGCTGGAAGGGGCCGGACAGGCCGCCGCCCCGGTATCCGCGCCGCCGCCGCCCCGGGCCGAGGCCGCCCCCCCGGCTCCCCGGGCCGCTTCGGTTCCCGCCCCGCCGCCTTCCGGCCCGGGGTCCGCCGGGGAGCCGGCCCGTCCCGGCATGGGCCCCGAAGAATGCTCCAAGTTCCGCGTCGTCGTCGTCGGCGCCGGGCCGGGCGGCTACGCCGCGGCTTTTTTTGCCGCGGACCTGGGATTCCAGGTCACCCTGGTCAACAAGGAGACGCGCCTGGGGGGCGTCTGCACCCTGCGCGGCTGCATCCCCTCCAAGGGCCTGCTGCACGTCGCCAAGCTGATCAACGAGGCCAGGCACGCGCCGGAGTGGGGCGTCGATTTCGGGGCTCCCAAGGTGGACCTGGACAGGCTGCGCGCCTGGAAGGACGGCTACGTCAACACCCTGGCCTCGGGGATCGGCCAGGTGGCCGCGGCCCGCAAGGTGAAGGTGGTGGAGGGCGAGGCCCGCTTCCAGGACGCCCGGCACCTGCGGGTGCTGCCCGGCGAGGGCGGCAAGGCGCCCGGCGAGGCCGAGATCGAGTTCGACTACGCCATCCTGGCCACGGGTTCGTCGCCGGCCTTCCCCAAGCCCTGGGACCTGGGCGACGACCGGGTGATGGATTCCACCGGGGCGCTTCAGCTGAAGGACATTCCGGGCAGGCTGCTGGTCATCGGCGGCGGCTACATCGGACTGGAGATGGCCTGCGTGTACGCGGCCCTGGGTTCGGCCGTGACGGTGGTGGAGTTCCTGCCGGGCCTGCTGATGGCCGCGGACCGCGACCTGGTGCGGCCCCTGGAACAGAGGCTGAAGGGCCAGTTCAAGGCCGTCTTCACCAACACCAAGGTGGAAAAACTGGAGGCGTCCAAGGAGGGGATCCGCGCGCATTTCAGCGGCGAGGGCGTGGAAAGCCCCCAGGTCTTCGACCGGGTGCTGGTGTCGGTGGGCCGCCGTCCCAACAGCCAGGGCCTGGGGCTGGAAAACACCCGCGTGAAGGTGGGCGACAAGGGCTTCGTGGAGCACGACGCCCAGCTGCGCACGGCCGAGCCCAACATCTTCGTGGTGGGCGACGTGGCCGGCGAGCCCATGCTGGCGCACAAGGCCCACGCCGAGGCCCGCGTGGCCGTCGAGGCCATGGCCGGACGCCGCTCGGCCTACGACGTGGTGGCCATGCCCGCCGTGGTCTTCACCGACCCGGAACTGGCCTGGGTGGGGGTCACCGAGGACGAGGCCAAAAAGCGGGGCCTGGACGTGGAGGTGGCCCGGTATCCCTGGGCCGCCAGCGGCAAGGCCCACGCCATCAGCCGCACCGAGGGGCTCAGCAAGGTCATCGTGGAGAAGTCCAGCGGCCGCCTGCTGGGCGCCGGGGCCGTGGGCTGGGAGGCGGGGAACCTCATCTCGGAATACGCCCTGGCCCTGGAAATGGGGGCCCTGGCCGAGGATGTCAGCCTCACCGTGCACCCCCACCCCACCCTGGGCGAGACCCTGATGGGCGCGGCCGACGTGTACCTGGGCCACGCCACGGACCTGTACCGCCCCAAGCGCCGCTGAAGCGCCCTCCGCCTCAGCGCCCTCCCGGCCCGGCCTTTCCGCCGCCCGTCCTCCCCCGGTAAAACTGGAGCCCCTGGGGCATGGCGATGAGCCAGTTCTCCTTCAGGTCGCGGAAGTCGTGGGGCAGGAAGGGTTCGGGGACGACGCGGTAGCGGCTGTAGAATTCCAGGGCCTGGGTGGGCCCGCCGAAATAGTGCAGGGGCTCGCCCGGGAAGCGGGCCGGGTTTTCCAGCAGCAGGCGCGCCACGGCGCCGTTGGGGTCGGGCGGGTTCCACCAGTAGGGCACCGCCCGCCAGGCGGAATAGCCCAGAAGCAGCAGGGCGGCCGAGAGGCGCAGGGCCGGGGCCAGGCGCGAGGGCGGCTCGGGCCGGGGCCCCACGGCCATCCAGAAGGCCGCCAGCAGGGAAAGCCCCACCACCCACAGCAGCATCCATGGAACCCTCCCCAAGGGGATGGCGTTGGGATGCGGCGACAGCAGCTCGGCGGCGGCCAGGACGCTTCCCAGCAGCAGGCAGAAGGACGAATACAGGCTTTCGGCCCGGCTGAACCAGGCGCCCAGGGCCAGGCCGAAGAAGGCCGCCGGCACCACGAAGTAGTTGATGGTCACGGCGCGCATCAGGAAGAGCGCGGCCGTCCAGGTGGCCAGGAGAAAGACGCTGAACCACTTCACGAAGCGGGCCCCGCTGGGCCGGCTTCCGGGGAGGCGGCTTGCGGCCAGCGCCGCCAGGCTGGGAGCTCCCAGGGCCAGGCAGAACGATTCGGAGTCGTGCATCCAGTAGAAGTTGAAGATCCATCCCGGAAGGCCGGAGCGGCCGGCCTGGGTCAGGCGGCCCCAGGTGTTGACCTTCCATTCCTCCACCAGGAAGCCCGGACCGTAGGCCCGGGTGTAGAGCGCCAGCCAGCAGGCCAGGACCAGGGCCGTGGGCAGGGCCAGCCAGGCCAGGGCCTTTTGGGCGCGGAAGGGCCAGGGCCGGCACAGGGCCAGGGCCGGCGCCAGGGCGGGAAGGAAGGCCAGCACGAACCAGGACTTGATGGCCGCCGCGAGGGCCAGCCAGAGGCCGGCCTTGACCAGGCCCCTGTCCCGGGTTCCCGGGCTGAGCCTTGCCGAATCGAAGGCCTCGGCCAGGCCCAGACAGGCGCCCAGGAAGCAGGCCAGCAGTCCGGTGTCCATGGTGAAGAAGCGGGCGTGCAGCAGGAAGTCCTTCTGCAGCAGCAGCAGGCCGGCGGCCAGCAGGCCGGGCCAGCGCTTGCCGGTGAGGACCTCCCCCAGGCGGGCCAGCAGGTACAGGGAAAGCCCGGCACCCAGGGCGGGAAGCAGGCGCACCACCCATTCGTGGGGGCCGAAGGCCTTCATGAGCAGGGCCGCCAGCCAGGGATAGAGCGGGGGCTTGTCCAGCCAGGGCCTGCCGCCCAGGGTCAGGGGCATCCAGTGGCCGTCGCGGGCCGCCTCCAGGGCGACCCGGGCGTGGGTCAGTTCGTCCGAATCCAGCAGCCGGTTCCTGCCCAGGGTCGCCAACAGGGCGGCCAGGGCCCCCAGGGCCAGGGCCAGGGCCGGGGTGGAGGGGGTTTTGGAAGGGTTTTGAGGCAAAAAGGACTCCCGGAAGGTCGGATGGGGTCTGGACGCGGGCCAGTATAGGGTTGCCGCGCCTGGAATGCAAGGCGGCGCCGGCGGCCCCTGAACCTGGCCGCCGCGTCCG
>JAJYGY010000411.1 GCA_021790555.1 bacterium | reverse complement strand
AAGCCCAGCAGGGTGAACAGCACGTTGCCGGAGGACACGTTGGCCGACCAGCCCTGGGCCGTGCGCATCAGGCCGTAGATCACCCAGGGCTGCCGGCCCGTCTCGGCCGTCACCCAGCCGGCCGTGTTGGCGACGTAGGGCAGGGGCAGGGCCAGCATCATGGCCCACCACAGCCAGCGCGCCTTCCACAGCCAGCCCATCCACCAGCCCAGGGCGGCCAGGGCCATCAGGGCGATGAAGAAGGTGCCCAGCCCCACCATGATGTGGTAGGCGTAGTAGAGCAGCGGCACGTCGGTGGGCCACTGGTCCTGGGGGATGGAATCCAGGCCCTTCACCGGCGCGTTCCAGGAGCGGTAGGTGAGGAAGGACAGGGCCCTGGGCAGGTGCACCGGGTTGTCCAGCCGCTGCTTGTCCATGTCGGGCTGGCCCATCAGCACCAGGGGCGCGCCGGCCTCGCTGTGGAAGAGCGCCTCCATGCCGGCGAAGGCGGCGGGCTGTTTCTGGGCCACCAGGCGGGCCTGGCCGTCGCCGAAGGGAAAGGCCACCAGCAGGCAGGCCGGCAGTCCCACCGACACGGCCACCTTGACGAAAAGCCGGCCCTGGTCCCGGTCGCGGCCCGAAAGCAGGTAGAAGGAGCCCACCGAGCCCACCACCAGGCAGGCCGTCACCACGGCACCCAGCATGGTGTGTCCCCAGGCCCAGAACTGCCAGGGGTTGGCGAGCAGCCGGCCGAAGCCGTCCAGCACGATGCTCCCGTCCGCGGCCAGGTGGTAGCCCACCGGGTTCTGCATCCAGGCGTCGGTGCAGACGATGAAGTAGCCCGACACCCAGGACCCCAGAAACACGGCCAGGGCGGTGAGGAAATGCAGGCGGGGGCCCAGGCGCCTGGCGCCGTACAGGAACAGGCCCAGGAAGGCGGATTCGAGGAAGAAGGCGAAGACGCCCTCCATGGCCAGGGTCTGCCCGATGACCCCGCCGGCCGCCTGGGCGAAGCGCGCCCAGTTGGTGCCGAACTGGAATTCCATGGTGATGCCCGTCACCACGCCGAGGGCGAAGTTGATGCCGAAGATCTTCCCCCAGAACGAGGCGGCCAGGTCGGCCGCGCGGCTGCCCTTCAGGGCCAGGCCCTTGAACAGCACGATCAGCAGGGCCAGCCCCATGGTCAGCTGGGGAAACAGGTAGTGGAAGGTGATGGTGAAGGCGAACTGGAACCGGTCGAAGGTGGCGGCGGAGACCATCTCAGGCCGCCTCCACCTTCACCCTGGCCACCAGGGCCCGGGCGGCCCCGGCGATGCCCCTGGCGTCGATGCCGCATTCGGCCCGCAGCTGGGCCTGGGTGCCGTGCTCGATGAAGCGGTCGGGCACGCCCAGGCGCCTCAGCGCCGGCACCGCGATGCCCTGGTCGGCCAGGCATTCCAGCACGGCCGATCCGAAGCCGCCGGCCAGGTTGCCCTCCTCCACGGTCAGCAGGGCCGGGCAGGCCCGGGCGCAGTCGGCCACCAGGTCGGCGTCCAGGGGCTTGGCGAAGCGCGCGTCCACCACCCGGGCCGAGATGCCCTCGGCCTCCAGGGCCCTGGCGGCCTCCAGGGCCTCGCCCACCACGCGGCCCAGGGCCAGCAGGCAGACGTCCTTGCCCTCGCGCCGCACCAGGCCCTTGCCCAGGGGCAGGGGCCGGGAGGCTTCCTGGCGCTCCACGCCCAGCACGCTTCCCCGGGGGATGCGGATGCAGCTGGGCCCCTCCAGTTCAAGCGCCGTGCGCAGCATCCTTTCCATCTCGTTCTCGTCCGAGGGGGCCATCACCGTCATGCCCGGGATGCTGCGCATGAAGGACACGTCCATCACCCCGTGGTGGGTCGGCCCGTCGTCGCCCACCAGCCCGGCGCGGTCCATGGCGAAGACCACCGGCAGGTTCTGCAGGGCCACGTCGTGCACGGCCTGGTCGAAGGCGCGCTGCAAAAAGGTGGAATAGACGGCCACCACCGGCCTCAGGCCCCGCGTGGCCATCCCCGCCGCCATGGTCACGGCGTGCTCCTCGGCGATGCCGACGTCGATGAGGCGCTCCGGCACCTCCTTCAAAAACTTGTCCAGGCTCGACCCGGCGATCATGGCCGGCGTGATGGTGACGACGCGCGGGTCCTCCTTGGCCGCCTCCAGCAGGCGGTCGGCGAAGTAGGACGACCAGGTGGCCTTGGGCGCCGCGGCCGAGGCCGGGGCGATGGCCTCGCCCGTCTTGGTGTCGAAATTGGAGGCGCCGTGGTACTTCACCGGGTTCTTCTCGGCCGCCTCGAAGCCCTTGCCCTTGCGGGTGATGGCGTGCAGCAGCACGGGGCCCTTCATGTCCCTGGCCCGCTTCAGCAGCTTGATGAGCGCCTCCACGTCGTGCCCGTCCACCGGGCCCACGTAGGTGAAGCCCAGCTCCTCGAAGAGCATGCCGGGCGACACCATGCTCTTGAAGATCTCCTCCACGTGGCGGGCCATCTTGGCCGCCTGCTCGCCCAGGCCGGGGATCTTCTTCAGCAGTTCCTTGGCCTCCCGGCGGGCCCGGTTGTAGTTGCGGTCGGTGATGATGCGCGAGAGGTACTTGGAAAGCGCGCCCACCGGCGGGCTGATGGACATTTCGTTGTCGTTGAGGATGACCAGCAGGTCGGGGCGGGCGTGGCCCAGGTGGTTGAGGGCCTCGAAGGCCATGCCGTTGGGGATGGAGGAGTCGCCGATGATGCACACCACCCTCTCCTCCCCCCGGCGGATGTCCCGGGCCAGGGCCATGCCCGCCGCCGCCGAGACCGAGGTGGCCGCGTGCCCGGCTCCGAAGGTGTCGTAGGGGCTCTCGTCGCGGCGCAGGAAGCCCGACAGCCCCCCCAGCTGCCGCAGGGTGTGGAAACGCCCGGCCCGGCCGGTGAGCAGCTTGTGGGTGTAGGCCTGGTGGCCGGTGTCCCACACGATCTGGTCGCCGGGGGCGTCGAAAACCGTGTGCACGGCCAGGCTCAGCTCCACGCTGCCCAGGTTGGTGGCCAGGTGCCCGCCGTTTTTCGACACGGTCTCGAGGATCTTCGCGCGGATCTCCCCGGCCAGCTCCAGGCGCTGCCGCGGGCTCAGCCCCTTGATGTCCCGGGGAGACCGGATGGAATCCAGGTAAGGCATGGCGGGGTCCTCAAGGGGTTTATTTGGCCGGATACAGGCAGAAGGCCACCAGCATCCCCAGCAGGGCGCCGCTGAGCACCTGCAGGGGCGAATGGCCCAGCAGTTCCTTCATTTTGGGGGGCTTGGCCTTGCGTCCCTCGTACAGCCCGGCCACGATCTGGTTGAGCAGGGTGGCCTGGCGCCCGGCGGCCATGCGCAGGCCCGCCGCGTCGTGCATGATGATGATGGAGATCCCCAGGGCCACCAGGAAGGGCCCGCTGGTCCAGCCCTGGGAAAGGCCCATGCAGGTGGTCATGGAGGTGACGAAGGCGGAATGCGAGCTGGGCATGCCGCCCGTTTCGGTCAGGAGCTTCCAGTTGAGCTTGTGGGTCCGCAGGTAGTGCAGCGCCACCTTGGTCAGCTGGGCCGAGAACCAGGCGGCCGCCACGATCAGGAAGGTGGGGCTGGTGAGGATGGCGGGAAGCGCCTCCAGAAAGGATTCGAAACCCCTCATGACCTTGTCCCCGTCGAGTGGGAGTATGCCGGAGCGCGGACCGGGCTTCTATTTTGTGCCTGTGCCCGGATTTTGCAAGCCCAAAGGGCCCTTCAAAACAGGCTGTTCTGGTCCCCGCCCCTGGCCTTTTTCTTGGGGCGTGGGGCCGCCTCTTCCCCCTCGCCTTCGCCCCCTTCTTCGAAGGGGCGCCGGGCGGTGCCGCCCTCCCCGTTCTGCACCAGGATCTCCACCTTGCGGCGCGACTCCTCCAGCTTCTGGTTGAGCGCCTTGACGATCTTGACGCCCTCCTCGAAACGCTTCAGCGCCTCCTCCAGGCCCAGGTCCCCGGATTCCAGGCCCTGGACGATGTCCTCCAGCTTCTTCAGGGACGTTTCGAAATTTGTCTCGGCCACGCTGATCCCCTTGAAAAAAACGGGCGTGGAGGGCCGTCAGGGGGCCACCTTCTCCACCTTCGCCCTCAGGCTTCCCCGCCCCAGAAGGATTTCCAGCTCCTCGCCGGGATTCACCCGCGAGGCCTCGCGCACCAGCTTCCTGCCGGGCATCTGGAAGCAGGCCGCGTAACCCCGCTTCAGGATGGCCAGGGGGCTCAAGGCGTCCAGGCGGCCGGCCAGGGCCGCCAGGGCCTCCCCGCCGGAATCCACCCCGCGCCGGGCCCCCAGGGCGAGCCGGGCGAAAAGGTCGTCCAGTTTCTGGGCCCTCTGGCGCAGCACCTTGTCCGGGCTGGCCTGGACCAGCCTTCCCTCCAGGGCACGCAGGGCCGCCCCCAGGGCCGCCTGCGTGCCCTCCCAGGCGCGCCCCAGCCGTCCCTCGGATTCCCGCAGCGAAGCCAGGATCTCCTCGCGTCCGACGCACAGCAGTTCGGCCGCGGCCGAGGGGGTGGGGGCGCGCAGGTCGGCCACGAAGTCGGAGATGGTGAAGTCCACCTCGTGCCCCACGGCCGAGATGACAGGCAGGACGCAACGGTGCAGGGCGCGGGCCACGGGCTCCTCGTTGAAGGCCCACAGGTCCTCCAGCGAGCCGCCGCCGCGCGCCAGCACCAGCAGGTCCACCTCGCCGGAAAGTTCGGCGTCGGCCAGGTCCAGGGCGCGGGCGATCTCCTCGGCGGCCCCGGGCCCCTGCACCCGGGTGGGCACCACCAGGATGTCCAGCCAGGGGCAGCGCCTTTCCGTCACGTTGAGGATGTCGCGGATGACCGCCCCGCCCGGCGAGGTTATCACGGCCACTT
>JAJYGY010000113.1 GCA_021790555.1 bacterium | reverse complement strand
GCGCAGGCGGACGATTGCCTGGGCGTAGATCTGGGAAACCCTGGACGGACTGACGTTCAAAACCTTGGCGATCTCCTTCTGGCCGAGCTCGTCGTGCACCAGGAGGGCCAGGACCAGGCGTTCCTTTTCGGGAAGCCTGTCGATCTGCCTGGCCAGGGCCTGCCTCAGGTCCCCGGCCAGGGCGGCTTCCTCGGGATTCTCCCCGGAGGCGGCGCCGGCGGGCAGGCGGGCCTCGCCGCCCGGCCCGGTCAGGTCCTCCAGGAAAAACAGGGTCGCGGGACCCACTTCCACCAGTTCCTGCCGGTAGCGCTCCAGCGAAAGGCCCAGGACGCGGGCCACTTCCTCCTCGCCGGCCGCGCGCCCCAGCTTCTGCTCGGCCTGTTGCGAGGCCCGCTGGATCTCCTTCAGGCGCCGGCGGCAGCCCTTGGAAAGCCAGTCGCGGGAGCGCAGTTCGTCCAGCATGGCCCCGCGGATGCGGTGCCCCGCGTAGGTGGAAAACGAGGCCTCGCGGCCGGGGGAATAGCGCTCAAAGGCCTCGATCAGCCCCACCACCCCCGCGTTCTTCAGGTCGTCCTCGGCCTGCTGGGCCACCTGCGAGGCCAGGCCCACCCGCAGCCGTGAAAAGATCCTCTGCACCAGCGGCAGGTAGGCCTCCAGCAGGGCCTCCCGGCTGGGGGCGTCGCGCCTGGCCCGCCAGCCGCGCCAAAGATCCGGGAATTCGGACTCCGCCATGGATCCCGCGGCCCGTCAGGCCGGGGGCGCCGTTTCGGCCCCCTCGGCGGGCGAAAATTCCGGCAGCGTGAAGTCCACCGCCCGGGGGGCCTCCCCGGCGCCGGCCGCCTGGGCGGCCGGGGGCTCCGCGGGGGCCTGGAAATCCGGGATGGGCTGGACGTCGTGCGAGGTCACCGTGACGTTGGGGTCGGCCGCGGGCTCGGCGCCGGCGCCCTTCTCAAACAGCCTGCGCAGGAAGCCGCCGTACCACCATCCCAGGATGGAAAACAGGCCCAGGGCCAGCAGGCCGCGGACCAGGAAGGATTCCAGGCCGGCCCCGCTCACCAGGCAGGCCAGGGAGGAAAACACCAGCGCCGCCAGCCCGAGGGCGATGCCGAACCTCTTCTCGACGCCTTCATAGGAACTGGTGATCTCCTTCATGTCTCCTCCTTGGGCGCCCCGGGCGGGGCGGGATCAGGCGATTCCCTGCCTTCGCAAGCTCCGCTGCTTTTCAAAGATGAACTTCATGATCTTGTCCTGGGTGTCCTTGTCGGGCGAGTCGAAGGAAAGGTGGCACAGGAATTTCTTCAGGGCACCCTCCTGCTGCCGCTGGCTGACCAGCACCAGCGCGTCGGTCCACACCTCGGCCTCGCCCTCAAACAGGGGGAACGTGAGCAGCAGCCGCGTGCCGGTGGGAAGCTCCCGGTCGGTGGCCAGCAGCATGCCCCCGCTGCTCAGGTTCACGGAACACCCCAGGTTGGGGGCGTTGCGCCGCAGGCGCTGCGACTGCTCGTTGACCACGTTGAAGGACACCGGAAGCAGCACGTCCACCCGGACGAAATTCCTCTTCTGGGCCGAAACCGGTTTGGGCGCCTTCCTGTCTTCCATGGGTCACCGCGAGAAGAATGCCGCCAGGCGGCTGAAGAACCGGCTGCCGTCGCCCGGGCGGCCCTCCAGGGACTGCGTGGCGCTGAGCCTGCCCGCCAGCAGCGACACGTCGCGCGCCGCCGGCGAATTGGGATAGGACAGCAGGAAGGGCGTCTGCTCGCGCACGGCCTGCGACACGTGCCCGTCCCTGCGGACGCAGCCAAGGTAATCCAGCGACATGTTCAAAAAGCGCTGGGCCAGGGTGCGGATCAGCTCGCCGTTCTCGTCCCCCTCACGCTCGTCGCGCACCTGGTTGACCACCAGGGACAGGCGCGCCTGGATCTTCTCCTGCGACACCACCTTGACCATGCCGTAGGCGTCGAGCCGGGCCGTGGGTTCGGGCGTGGTCACCACCAGGGACTCGTCCGCCGCCAGCACGAAAGCCAGCACGTTCCTGGAGATGCCCGCCCCGGTGTCCACCACGATGTAGTCCGCCCTGTCCTCCAGCAGCGAGAACTGCGAGAGGATCCTCTCGCGCTGCCCGGAGTTCAGGTTGGCCAGCTGCGAGATGCCGCTGCCCGAGGCGATCACCTTCAGCCCCTCGGGGCCGTCCACCATCACCTCGTGGATGGGCTTCATGCCGTAGACCACGTGCTGGAGGTTGTAGCGGGGCGACAAGCCCATCAGCACGTCCACGTTGGCCAGCCCCAGGTCGGCGTCGAACAGGATGACCTGCTTGCCCAGACGGCACAGGGCCAGCGAGAGGTTGATGGAAAGGTTGGACTTCCCCACCCCACCCTTGCCGCTGGTGACGGTGACGACCCGGGCCCGGGCCGCCGGCGCCTGGAAAACGGAGGCCTTCTTGGCCTCGGCCGCGGGCCCCGCCACCTCGAAAGGAAACTTGCCCTGCCTGGCCTCCCGCGCCAGGGCGCGCAGGCCTTCAGCTTGGTCTTCCATGGGCCTCCCCGAGAACAAGCTCGGCGATCTTCTCGGGGCTGGCCGACTCCAGGTCGTCCGGAACCTTCTGGCCGGTGGAAAGGTACGACACCGGGATGCTGAAATGGGCCGCCAGGTTCAGGAACAGCCCGTAGGACTTGGTCTCATCCAGCTTGGTGAACAGGAAGCGGTTGATGGGAACCAGCCCGAACTTGGCCACGATCGGAAGCAGGTCGCTGTTCTTGGTGGTGGCCGAGATCACCAGGTGCGTCTCGGCCGGCTTGGAGGCCTCCAGAAAGGCCCTCAGGTCCTGGATCTGGCGGCGGTTCTGGGGGCTGCGGCCGGCCGTATCCAGGAACACCAGGTCGCGGTCCGAAAGCTTGGCCAGGGCATCGGGGATCTCGTCGGGCTGGTTGGCGACCTCCAGGGGCAGGTCGATGATGTCCCGGAAGATCTTCAACTGCTCCACCGCGCCGATGCGGTAGGTGTCGGCCGTGATCAGGCCCACCTTCAGTCCGTGGTCGTAGGTGTACTGCGAGGCCATCTTCACCAGGCTGGTGGTCTTCCCCACCCCGGTCGGCCCGATCAGCGCGATCACCCGGGTCTTGCCGGGAATGGCCTCGATGGGCCCGGAGACCTTGACCATGGAGGCCAGGCTGCGCTGCAACAGCTGCCCCATGCTGCCGGACCTGGGATAGCCCCTGTCCAGGATTTCGTCGTTCACCTTGTTTAGAACCTGCTTAACAACATCCTCTTCAACACCATTTTTCAGGAGTATCTTTTCATAACGAGCAACTTCAGGATGAAGGGAGTGGCTGGAGTTCTGCTTGGTTTCCTGAGAAAACCTCAGGGAGGCAGTCCCGGCCAGCACTTTTCCTTCATTCAATTCACTTTGAAACACTTCCTGCCGTTTTTCAGCGCTGGCAGGCCTGGAATACACCCTGCCACCTTCCGGTCTTTTATATCTATCGTCTTCCAAAAGCATTTGTTTAGAAGCTTTTTTCAAAATCGGCTTGGATTCCGCCGGACCTGCCAAAGTTTCCGGAAAACCCTGTTCCAGCACGTCCACGCCCGCAGTGACTTCCACCACCGGAGTGCCCATGAACCCAAAAACCCCGCCTTTTTTCACCTTTTTGGTGAAAAGAATGACAGCTTCGGGCCCCAAATCGCGTTTCACCATTTGGAGCGCCTCCTGCACCGTCGAAGCTTCAAAACGCTTTATTTGCATATTATAAACTCACCATTCCCGTAGTCTGAATTTCAGTCTTGGGGTCGAGTTCATTATAGGATAGCACGACAAGGTTGGGCAACAGCTTTTCAATCAGCTTCCGGAAGTACATCCGTATCATGGGGGAACACAGGACCAAGGGCTGGAACCCCTGCCTGGACATGGTCTCGATCTGCCGGGAGATGCTGGCGAAAATCTGCTGCGCCTGGCGGGGGTCCAGGGCCAGGAAGGAGCCGCGGTCGTTCTTTTGGACGGCCTCCAGGATGGTTTGTTCCAGCTTTGGATCCAGGGTCATGGCGTGCAGGGCGTTGTCCGGCCCCAGGTAGGACCGGGTGATGGTGCGGTACAGGGCCTGGCGCACCAGCTCGGTGAGGCGGTCCGTGTCCTTCAGGGTCTTGGCGTGGTCGGCCAGGGTTTCAAGGATGGTGACCATGTCGCGGATGGAGACCCTCTCCTTCAGGAGGTTCTGCAGCACCTTCTGCAGCTCGCCCAGGGTCATCTGCGAGGGGATCAGCTCGTCCAGCACGGCCGGATTGCCGGGCTTGACGCTGTCCAGCAGCTTCTGCACGTCCTGCCTCGACAACAGTTCCGAGGCGTGGGACCGGATCACCTCGGTCAGGTGGGTGGCGATGACCGAAGGCTGGTCCACCACGGCGTAGCCCTTGCGCTCGGCCTCGGCCTTGTGGGCCTCCTCGATCCAGACGGCCGGCAGCCCGAAGGTGGGCTCCTTGGTGGCGATGCCCGGCACGGTCTCGCGGCTGCCGGTGGAATTGATGGCCAGGTAGCGGCCCGCCACCAGTTCCCCCTTGGCCAGCTCCACCCCTCGGATCTTGATGGAATAGGCCTCCGAGGGCAGCTGCATGTTGTCGCGGATGCGGATGGGGGGCACCACCAGCCCCAGGTCCAGGGCGGTCTGGCGCCGGATCATGGTGATGCGGTCCAGCAGGTCCCCGCCCTGGGCCTCCTCCACCAGGGGGATCAGGCCGAAGCCGATCTCCAGCTCCATGGGGTCGACGCCCAGCAGCTTGGTGACGTTTTCCGGCTCGCGGACACCCTGCTTCTGCGCCTCGGCGGCCTGGGTGGCGGCCATCTCCTGGCTCTTGGAGCGGCTGACGAAGAAGGAAACCAGGCCCAGG
>JAJYGY010000062.1 GCA_021790555.1 bacterium | reverse complement strand
CGCTCCGGACCAAATCGAGGTGGGTGGCCGGAGCCTGCGCTTCCGCGGGGCCCTCATCGCCACGGGGTCCCGGCCGGCCCTTCCGGACATCCCCGGGCTCGGCCAGGCCGGCTTCCTCACCAGCGACACCGTCTTCTCCCTGGACCGCCTGCCCGGGCGCCTGGCCGTGCTGGGCGGCGGGCCGGTGGGCTGCGAGCTGGCCCAGGCCTTCGCCCGCCTGGGCTCGCGGGTGGTGCTCATCCAGTCGGCCGGCCGCCTGCTCGAACGCGAGGAGGAGGAGGCCTCGGCCGCGCTGGAAAGCGCCCTGCGGCGCGAGGGCCTGGACCTGCGGCTGGGCGCCCGGGTGGCGGAGGTCTCCCGCCGGGGGGAGGTCCGGCTGCTGCGCCTGGGCGGCGAATGGATCGAGGCCGACGCGCTCCTGGTGGCCACCGGGCGGCGACCGGCCCTGGAGGGCCTGGGCCTGGAGGCGGCCGGAATCCGCTTCGGGGACGACGGCGTGCGGGTGGACGATTTCCTGCGCACCTCCAACCCCCGCGTCTTCGCGGCCGGGGACGCCCGCCCGGGGCCCCGCTTCACCCATTCGGCGGAAGCGGACGCGCGCCTGGCCCTGCGCAACGCCCTTTTTCCGGGCCCCAGACAGCGCTTCGGTTCCCTGCTCATCCCCCGCTGCACCTACACCGACCCGGAGATCGCCCAGGTGGGCCTGACCCCGCGCCTGGCCGCCGAAAAAGGCGTCGCCCTGGACACCTGGCAGGGGGACTTCAGGGACAACGACCGGTCCCTCCTGGAGGGCGAGGAGGGGTTCGTCCGCCTGCACACGCGGCGCGGCACGGACCGCGTCGTGGGCGCCACCCTGGTGGGCCGGCAGGCCGGCGAGCTGCTGGGCCAGGTCTGCCTGGCCATGCGCGCGGGTCTGGGCCTGGGAGCCCTTTCCTCGGTGGTCCTGCCCTACCCCACGCGGTCGGAGGCCCTGCGCCGCCTGGGCGACGGGTTCCAGCGCGCCCGCCTGACCCCCCTTGTCCGCAAGGCCCTGGCCGCCTGGTTCCGCTGGACCCGCTGAAAGACGGGTCCTTCCGGCGGCCGCGGAACCGACCCCTTCCCCCGGCCTTGATCCCCGTCATTTCCAGCCCGGCATACCCGTATGAAAATCGTGTCACGTCGGACGCAGGCCGCGCCGGCGCTCTTGGAGCCGCCCTTGCCCGCGCTCACCCGGTTCGGAGTCTCCCTGGAAAGCGACCTGCTGGCGCGCTTCGACCGCCTGGTCAGGGAGCGCGGCCTGGCCAACCGTTCCGAGGCCCTGCGCGAGCTCATCCGCCGCGAGTTCGTGAAGGAGCAATGGGACGGCCAGGGCGAGGTGGCCGGCGCGGTGACGCTGGTCTATGACCACCACCGCCGCGACCTGGTGTCGCGCCTGACCGACGTGCAGCACGACCACGCGGACGTCATCCTGTCGTCGCAGCACGTCCACCTGGACCACCACCACTGCCTCGAGATCGTGGCGGTGAGGGGCCCCGCCCGCGCGGTGCGGCGCCTTTCCGACAGCCTGAAAGCCGTCAAGGGCGTGATGCACGGCACCCTGAGCATGTCCAGCACGGGAAGGGACATGCCCTGACCGCCAAGGAGGTTCCATGCGTTCCCTGACCCGTCCCCTGGCCGCCATGGCGGCCCTGCTGTTGCTGGCCAACGCCGGCGCCTGGCTGGCGGCCCTGTCCGTCTTCCGGGACCATCCCCTGCTGCTCGGCACGGCGCTGCTGGCCTACACCCTGGGCCTGCGCCACGCCGTGGACGCCGACCACATCGCCGCCATCGACAACGTCACCCGCAAGCTCATCCAGCGGGGCCGCCGCCCCTGGAGCGCCGGGCTCTTCTTCTCGCTGGGGCATTCCACCGTGGTGGTGGGGCTTTCCGCGGCCGTGGTCCTCGGTTCGCTGGCCCTCAAGGGCCGCTTCGCGGGCCTTGAAACGGCGGGGCGGACCCTGGGCACCGCCGCCTCCTCGCTCTTCCTGCTGTCCTTCGCGGCCTTCAACCTGCTCATCTTCCGGTCCGTGTACCGCACTTTCCGCTCGGTGCGCGAGGGCGGCACCTGGGCCGAGGAGGACCTGGACCTGACCTTCGCCCGGGGCGGCCGCCTGGGCTCGCTGCTGCGCCGGCTCTTCGGCCTCATCGAACACGGCTGGCAGATGTTCCCGGTGGGCCTGCTCTTCGGGCTGGGCTTCGACACCGCCACCGAGGTGGCGCTGCTGGGCATTTCCGCGGCCGAGGCCACCCGCGGCCTGCCGGCCTGGTCCATCATGGTCTTTCCGGCCCTTTTCGCCTCGGGCATGGCCCTGGTGGATTCGGCCGACAGCTTCCTGATGGTGGGCGCCTACGGCTGGGCCTTCGTCAAGCCCATCCGCAAGCTCTACTACAACATGACCATCACCCTGGTTTCGGTGCTGGTGGCGCTGCTGGTCGGGGGGATCGAGGCGCTGGGCCTGGCCGCGGACCGCTTCATGCTCCGGGGCCGGCTCTGGGACCTGGTGGAGGCCTTCAACGGCCATTCCGAGGCAGTCGGAATGGCCACGGTGGGGGTTTTCGTGGCGGGCTGGATCGTTTCGGCGGGCATCTACCGCTGGCGGGGGTTCGACGACATCGAGGTGGTGAGGCGCTGAAGGCCGCCTAATTCTCCGCGCCCCGGGGCCGGTAGCTCTGGAACTCGAAATAGCGGCGCAGGCTGCCGGCCTTGGCCACCAGGCCCTTCTTCTGGCACAGTTCCAGGGCCTTCTGGTAGGCGCGTTCGCAGGCCACGTGCTGGCCGGTCTTGTGCAGGCACACCGCCAGCATCTCCCACAGGAAAGGGTCCTCCTGGTTCTCGGCGGTGAGGGTGCGCAGGTCGGGCAGGGCCCTCTCCCAGTCCTGCCTCAAAAAGAAGAACCTGCCGCGCTGGTAGCTGATGTCCTGCAGGGCGCGCGATTTCGGGTTGAAGACGGCAGTGCTCATGGCTTTTCCTCCTGGCGAGTGGTGTCCCGGGCGGCCGGGAAGCCGGCCGGTTTCCAGACGGGGGCCGCGAAAAGCCTCCCCTTGCGCGCGTAGAGCCGGGCGGCCCGGGCCAGGAGGCGTTCCGATTCCTCCCCCCTGCCCAGGTGCTGGCAGCACAGGGCCGCCTGTTCCAGAAAATAGGCCTCCTCGGGATAATTCCAGGCCAGTTCCCCGTAGATCCGGGCGGCCTCCTTCCAGTTCTGGCGCAGGCGGTGGAACCTGGCCTCGGCCAGCAGTTCCTCCCGGCCGGCCGGCGCCCATTGCGGCCCGGCCTGGACTCCCGTCGCTTCCGTCATGGCTTCCTCCCTTTTTTATGGGGGCCCCTGCCCCCTCGCTTTCCCCGGGTCAGGGTGTTTTTACCAGGACCCGGTTGCGGCCAGGCTTCGGCCAGGTAAATTTTGGGAGACGGAGGAGGAAAACGCGGCGGGAGGGCATGAAAAAGCCAATGATTTCGGCGAAAAACCGGCCGCCGGGGACGGTCGAATGGGCTTCCCGGCCATGGGCCGGACCGTTATAATTTCGGCCTCAGGCGCCCAAGGCGCCGCCCACCCCCCTTATGGAGTAACCATGTTCAAGAACCTGCTTCGCGCCACGGCCCTTGGCCTGACGGCCCTGGCCCTGCTCGCCGCGCCCGCCCTGGCCCAGGACAACGGCGCAACCGCGGCCGATTCCACCGGCCTTTCCTCGGTCCTGGGCGACGCCCAGCAGGGCCCCCGGCAGAAGGGCTGGGCCCTGACCTACCAGGGCTACTGGTGGACCAGCGCCAACATCCCCACCAACCAATTCGGCGTGGGCTACTGGGTCTGCCCCCGCGACCGCGTGGACCTGGTGCTGGGCGGAGGCTACACCTTCACCCCATACCGCGATCCCTCCACCAAGCTGCAGTACAACGACTACAACTGGACCTACACGGTGGGCCTGAGCAACCGGTTCGTGCTGCTCAAGGGCGGCCAATACGCCCTGCTCCACCTGGTGACCGACCTTCAGACCACCCAGTACCAGTACGCCAACCAGTACGTCAGCGGGTCCGGCGCCAACGCCAAGGTGGTCGAAAACGGCAGCCGCAGCCGCTACTTCCTGGGGGGCGTCGGCCTGGTGGCCCAAATCTACCTGCCCTTCGCCCCCAAGGTGTCCTTCGACCTGGGAGGCCTGCTGAACGCGGACTACGTGGTGCAGGACAGCTGGAACGGCACGGCGGTCACCTCCAGCGCCGGCTGGAGCTTCGGCACCGCCAGCCTGACCCTGTCTTCCGGCTTCAACTACGACTTCTGACCGGAAATGAAAAAGGCCGCCGCGCCGCAGCCCCAGGGGCCTCGGCACGGCGGCCTTTTTACGTACATCGGCCCGCCTACCTCAGGATCATCACCGCCAGGGGCCTGGGACAGGCCCTCTCCCCTCCGGTTCCGTCCGAAGTGACCACCAGTTCGTACAAACCGTCGGCCAGTCCGGCCATGAATCCAGCGGGCAGGGGCACCCGGTTCCAGCCGGGCCGCCAGTGTCCGGGCATCTCGGTGCTCGCCGCGCACACCATGGCCTGCGTGTAGACCCGGCAGCCGATGCTGTCGGCCTGCCCGTCCAGGTCCACGGCCAGGGCGCGCGGATCGGGATTGGGAACGGCCCAGGCCTCCAGAATCCGGCCCGGCCCGGCCTGCGGCATGGCCGCCAAACCCGCCTTGAGCGTCGCCGTAGGCGAAGGCGTCGGCGTATCCGTCGTGCTCCGCACCGCCGTAGCCGTAGGCGAAGGCGTGGGGCTGGGGATCGTGCTCCGCACCGCCGTAGCCGTAGGCGAAGGCGTGGGGCTGGGGGTCGTGCTCCGCACCGCCGTAGCCGTAGGCGAAGGCGTGGGGCTGGGGGTCGTGCTCCGCATCGCCGTAGCCGTAG
>JAJYGY010000133.1:962-4915 GCA_021790555.1 bacterium | reverse complement strand
GGACCCCCTTGGGGCCGGCCACGGCGAAATGCACCAGCCCGACCGGCTTTTCGGCGCCGTGGCCGGCCACGGAGGGCCCGGCGGCATCGCCCCGCGCCGCGCGCGGGGCCGCCTCCGGGCCGGCGATGCCGGTGACGGCCAGGTTGTAGTCGCAGCCCTGCGACCGCGCCAGCCCCACGGCCATGGCCAGGCAGCATTCCTTGGACACCGCCCCGGAGCGCCGGATCACCTGCGGCGGCACCCCCAGCAGCTTCTCCTTGGACTCGTTGGAATAGGTCACCAGGCCGGTCTTGAAGTAGCGCGAGGCCCCGGCCACCGAGGTCAGGCGCGCGGCCACCAGGCCGCCGGTGCAGGACTCGGCCAGGGCCAGGTCGGCCTTCTTCTCCACCAGCAGGCGGCCCACCAGGGCCTCCAGGTTCTCGCCGTCCTGGCTGAAGACGTGGCGGCCCAGGCGCTTGAGCACGGCCTCGCGCAGGGGGCGGATGAGCCCCAGCGCCTCGTCCCGTCCGGCGGCCTTGGCGGTCAGGCGGATCTCCAGGTGGGTGGCGTGGGCCAGCATGGCCACCGAGGGGTTGCGCGAATTCTCGAAAAGGTCGCGGATGGCCTCGTCGGCCGCGGATTCCCCCAGGCCGAAGGTCAGCAGGCTCTGCGTGTGGATGGTGGCCGGGGCGCCCATGCGCTTCATCAGGCGCGGCAGGACCTGCTCCTCGAAGAGGGGCAGCAGTTCCCTGGGCGGGCCGGGCAGGGCGGCCAGGACCCGGCCCTCGTGGGCCCCCAGGCAGGGGATCCACAGGCCCGGGGCCGTGCCGTTGCGGTTCTCCAGCGCCTCTGCCCCCTCCGGCACCTGGGCCTGGCAGAGGTTGTTCTCGGGCATGGGGCGGCCCCGTTTTTCAAAGTATTCCTTCAGGCGCCGGGCCAGGTCCTGGTCCATCCTCAGGGGCCTGCCCGAGACCTGGGCCAGGGACTGCCGGGTGAGGTCGTCCACGGTGGGCCCCAGCCCGCCCGAGGTGATGACCACGTCGCTGCGCGACAGGGCCAGCTGAAGCGCCTGCGCCAGGCGCTCGGCGTTGTCGCCCACCGTCGACTTGAAGCGCAGCTCCACGCCCGCCTCGGCCAGCCGGCGGCCCATCTCCGCCGAATTGCTGTCCACCAGGCTCCCCAGCAGCAGCTCCGTGCCCACCGTGATGATTTCGGCGATCATGGCCTGCCTTCCCTGGGAAACCCGTGCCTCTCGCCCCATTCAAAGGGCGCGTCCCTCCATTCCTCCAGCAGGCGCCGGTCGCCTTCGCGCAGGACGCCTTTTTCCATCGCCGCCTCCAGCAGCAGGCCGAAGTCGAACAGCGGGCTCAGGCGGCAGGCCGGCTCCATCCCGGAGAAAAGGTCCCGGCTCTGGGGGAACGCGTAGCTGAAGATGGCCAGGCAGGTCCCGCAGTCGCCGCGCGCCTCCCTCAGGGCCAGCACGGCCTTGGCCGCGCTTTCCCCGGTGGAGATCAGGTCCTCCACCAGCACCACGGAGGCCCCCCCCAGGTCGGCCTCGGCCGCCAGCCCCTCGATGCGGTTGCGCATGCCGTGGCCCTTGGGCTTGTCGCGCACGTACACCAGGGGGAGCCCCAGCAGGTCCGCCAGCGTGGTGGCGTGGGGGATGCCCGAGGTGGCCACCCCGGCCACCACCCGGGGGGATTCCTTTCGCTCCGCCAGCAGGCCCGAGAATCCCTCCGCCACCAGGCGCCGGGTCTCCGCCCTCTGCAGCAGCTGCCGGTTGTCGTTGTACACCGGCATGCGGAAGCCCGAGGCCCAGGTGAAGGGCTCGCGGGGCCTCAGCTTGAAGGCGCCGATCTCCAGCGCGGTCCGGGCCAGTTCCTTTCCGTAGTCCATGCCACCCCCTATTTGCGCTTGTCGAAGGCCGCCTGCATTTCCTTCAGGATGGACTGCACGGCCGCCACCGGGTCCATGGCGCCCAGCACCGGCCGCCCCACCACCAGGCCACGGCCTGGCCGGCGCTGAGGATGCGCTTCTGGTCGCCCTTGGCGTCCAGGGCCGAGCGGATGCCCGGCGTCACCACCAGGAAATCCTTCCCGCAGGCCCGCCGCACCAGGGCGGCCTCGCGCGGGCCGCACACCACCCCCTCGGCGCCCGAATCCTGGGCCAGGCGGGCCAGCCGCACCACCTCGCGGGAGGGCGTGGAGCGCAGGCCAACCTCGGCCTTCAGCGAGCGGGCGTCGTGGCTGGTCAGCACGGTGACGGCCAGCAGCCGGGGCTTGGGCTGCCGCATCTTGGCCGAGGCCTCCTTCAGGGCCTTGGCGGCCGAGCGGATCATGGCCCTTCCCCCCAGGGCGTGCACGTTGATCAGGTCCACGCCCAGCGAGCAGGCGGCCTCGCAGGCTCGGGCCACGGTGTTGGGGATGTCGTGGTACTTCACGTCCAGGAAGATGCGCGCGCCGCGCTTGCGGATGGAGCGCACCATCTCGGTGCCCTCCTTGGTGAAGAGCTGCAGCCCCACCTTGAACATGGGCACGTGGATCTTCAGCCGGTGCACCCACTCCTCTGCCTTTTCGCGCGTGTCCACGTCCAGCGCGACGATGAGGCGTTCCTTGGCGTTGATCATGGGGCTCCTGAAAAAGGGCCGGGTCTTCCGGGTTATTCGGACGCGTGCGCCCATTTTTTCCAGTCCACCGGGGCGAAATCCGCCTTCCATTCCGGGCGGACGGCCTGGAACAGGAAATCCTGCTCGAAGGACCGTCCGCCCCTGGAGGCGAAGAGCTTGAAGAGGTGGAAGCTGCGCTTCAGCGAGGGCGAAAGGGTCCCCCGCCACCAGCCGTCCCGTCCCCGCTTGAGCCCCAGCCGGCCCCCGTCGATGCCGGCCTCCAGGTACTCCGCCCCGGCCGGCCACAGCACCTTCAGGCGGAAACGCAGGGGCCTGCCCAGGTCCACCGTGCCCCCGTCGGAAAAGCCGCGCAGGTCCACCCGCATGGGCAGTTCCCGCAGCTGGCGGGCGAAGAAGTCCAGGCTGGGGTGCCCGATGAGCATGATGCGTTTCAGGCGGTAGGGCGGCTCGCCGGGCACGTTGACGCCCTTGGTGACGGTGAAGGCCAGCTTGTATCCCGCCTGCTTCAGGGCCGCCTCCACGAAGGGGTTGTAGGCCCCGTAGGGGTAGGCCAGCCAGGGGACGGGATGCCCCAGCTCGGCCTCCAGCCTTGCCTTGGAGAGGAAAACCTCCTTCCAGACCCGCCGGCGGTAGGCCGCCACGCTTTCCTTGGAGCCCGGCTTGGCCATGTTGGAATGGAACCAGGTGTGGCAGCCGATCTCGAATCCCTGCCGCTCCATCTCCTTCAGGTCCCCCCAGCCCAGCTTGCCCCGGGCACCCACGTCGCCGGCGATGATGAAGTAGACCGCGTGGAAGCCGTACTTTCTGAAGACCGGGCCGGCCACCTTCCAGCCCGAATCGAAGCCGTCGTCGATGCTCAGGACCACGGGCTTGGGCGGCAGGCAGGCGGCGTCCCCGTCCAGGGCCGCGGCCACCTGGGTGAGGGACACGGACTGGTATCCATTCTTCTTCAGCCAGGCCATCTCTCCGTCCAGCCGCCCGGCCGAGATAAGGTAGGCGTCCCTGGGCTTCTCCGGCCCGAAGCGGTGGTAGCAGATCACCGGGATCTCCCAGGCCGGGGCCGGGGCGGCGGCGTCCGCCCGCAGGCGGGCCTGAAGGCCCGTCCCCGGCGCCAGGGCGGCCAGGCAGGCGGCGGAAAGGAGCAACGCCTTGAAGTTCAGGTTCATGGGGCTTCCGGAGAGCGGGAACGGGGACGGCGAAAACCCGCACAGGATACCAGATCAGGGCGCCCCTGCCTAGGCGGAAGGCCCCCGCGTGCCGATGCGGTCGTCGATCCCCAGGGCCAGCAGGCCGCCGCCCCAGCCCAGCAGGCAGCCGGCCAGCACGTCCAGGGGGTAGTGGCCGCCCG
>JAJYGY010000133.1:0-952 GCA_021790555.1 bacterium | reverse complement strand
CGCCCGACACCACGCACACCAGGCCCACGGCCAGCACCAGCAGGGCCATGGCCGGCCGGGTTTCAGGCAGGCGGGCGGCCATCACCGTGGCCAGGCCCGCGGCCATGGCCGCGTGGTCCGAGGGGAAGGAGGAGGAACGGATGAGGGCGCGCACCACCAGGCGGGCCTGGGGCAGGGCCACCCAGGGCCGGGGCCGCCCGAAAAGCGGCTTCAGGGCCAGGTTGACGGAAAGTTCCATGGCCGCGGCCGTGGCCATGGAAACCAGCAGGGCGCGCTGGGCCGGGGCCTTGCGCCCTCCCGGCCGCCTCCACACCCAGGCCGCGCCCAGGGCCAGCAGCAGCGCCAGCACCAGGTCGTTGGCGAACCAGCGCACCGCCCAGTCCACCCAGGCCGGGCAATGGGACTGCAGGGCCAGCAGCAGGGCGCCGTCCAGGCGGGTGAGGGAGGCCGGGACCAGTCGGAACAGCCTCATGCCGGCCCCTCCTCCAGGGGGATCTCCAGCCAGAAGGTGCTGCCCCGGCCGGGCTCGGATTCCACCCCGATGACCCCCCCGTGCGTCTCCACGATGTGCCGGGTGATGGCCAGCCCCAGGCCGGTGCCGGGGATGTGCTGGGTCTGCTGCGAATCCACGCGGTAGAACTTCTCGAAGAGGTGCGTCCGGTCCTTCTCCGTCAGGCCCAGGCCCTGGTCGGCCACCTCCAGCCTCAGGCGCCCGGGCTCCCCGGCGCGGAAGCGCAGCCTGACGAATCCGCCCCCCGGGGAATACTTGATGGCGTTGCTGGCCAGGTTGGCGATCACCTGGATCATGCGGTCCGGGTCCAGGAAGGCCTCGGAAAGCCCCTCCTCCATCTCCACCGAAAAGGGGTGCCTTTCGGACACGTTGGCGAACAGCCCGGCCGCCCGGTCGGCCAGCTCCTTCCGGGCCACCTTACGGCGGGACAGGCCCAGCTTC
>JAJYGY010000160.1 GCA_021790555.1 bacterium | reverse complement strand
GCCTTGCGCGAACTGTTGAAGATGGATCCGCTCCCCAGCAGCTGCACGCGGGGGCCGCCGGCCTTGGCCCCGGGCTTGCCGGCCTCCACGCCGGCGAACCTGTACATGCCGCGGATGATGCCCTCCACCACCTTGTCACGGGGCTGGGGCATGGGCTCCATGGCGTAGTTCTCGTTCTGCAGGGTGAGGTAGTAGAAGGTGTCCTCGCCGTCCTTGTACATGCGCCGGATGCCGTCCTGGAACAGCACGGCGATCTCGTAGGCGAAGGCCGGGTCGTAGGCGCGCAGGCTGGGGATGGCGCTGGCGGCCAGCAGGCTGTGGCCGTCCTCGTGCTGCAGGCCCTCGCCGTTGAGCGTGGTGCGGCCGGCCGTGCCCCCCAGCAGGAATCCCTTGGCCCGCGAATCCGCGGCCAGCCAGATCTGGTCGCCCACCCGCTGGAAGCCGAACATGGAATAATAGATGTAGAAGGGCATCATGTTGATGCCGTGGGTGGAATAAGCCGTGCCCGCGGCCACGAAGCTGGACATGGAGCCGGCCTCGTTGATGCCCTCCTCCAGGATCTGCCCGTCCCTGGCCTCGCGGTAGTAGGCGTAGTTCTCGGCGTCCACCGGCTGGTAGAGCTGCCCCTGGCTGGCGTAGATGCCCGCCGCGCGGAAAAGCCCGTCCATGCCGAAGGTGCGGGCCTCGTCCGGGATGATGGGCACGATGAGCTTGCCGATGCGCTTGTCCTTCAGCAGCTTGGCGAAGATGCTGACGAAGGCCATGGTGGTGGAGACCTCGCGTCCCTCGCTGCCCTTGAAGAACTCCTCGAAGTCGGCCAGCCCGGGCACCTCGGCCAGGGGCGCGGCCGTCCTGCCGCGGTCCGGCAGGGGGCCCCCCAGGGCGGCGCGGCGCTCGGCCAGGTACTTCATCTCCGGGCTGTCGGCCGGCGGCCGGTAGAAGGGCGTGTCCTTGATCTGCTCGTCCGAAACGGGGATGCCGAAGCGGGTGCGGAACTCGCGGGTCTCCTGGTCGTTCAGCTTCTTGTTGTTGTGGGTGATGTTGCGGCCCTCTCCGGCCTCTCCCAGGCCGTAACCCTTGATGGTCTTGGCCAGGATGACGGTGGGCGAACCCTGGTGGTTCACCGCCCGGTGGTAGGCCGCGTAGACCTTCTCCGGGTCGTGCCCGCCCCGGCGGATCTTCTGGATCTGCTCGTCGGAGAGGTGCTCCACCAGCTTCTGCAGCCGGGGGCTGTTGAAGAAGTCCTGCCGCACGTAGGCGCCGTTGGAGACGCTGTAGCGCTGGTACTGGCCGTCCGGCACCTCGCCCATGCGCCGCACCAGCTCGCCGTCGTCCTGCCCCAGGATGGGGTCCCACTCGCCGCCCCAGATCACCTTGATGACGTTCCAGCCGGCGCCCCGGAAGATGCGCTCCAGTTCCTGGATGATCTTGCCGTTGCCGCGCACCGGGCCGTCCAGGCGCTGCAGGTTGCAGTTGACCACCCAGATGAGGTTGTCCAGCTTCTCGCGCACGGCCAGGTTGATGGCGCCCAGGGTCTCGGGTTCGTCGGATTCGCCGTCGCCCACGAAGCACCACACCTTCTGGCCGGAGGTGTCCTTCAGGCCGCGGTGCTGCAGGTAGCGGTTGAAGCGGGCCTGGTAGATGGAATTGATGGGCCCCAGGCCCATGGACACGGTGGGAAATTCCCAGAAGTCGGGCATCAGCCAGGGGTGGGGGTAGGAGGACAGGCCGCGGTGGGGCCGCAGCTCCTGGCGGAAGTTGTTGAGGTTCTCCTCGTCCAGGCGGCCCTCCAGGAAGGCCCGCGAGTACATGCCCGGCGAGGCGTGGCCCTGGAAATAGACCTGGTCGCCGCTGAAGTCCCCGCCCTTGCCGCGGAAGAAGTGGTTGAAGCCCACCTCGTAGAGCGTGGCCGCCGAGGCGAAGGTGGAGATGTGCCCGCCCACGTTGGTGTGGTGGTTGGCCCGGCTGACCATGGCCATGGCGTTCCAGCGGATGATGCTCTTGATGCGCCGCTCGATCTCGCGGTTGCCCGGGTAGGCCGGCTGTTCGGAGGCCGGGATGGTGTTGATGTAGGGGGTGTTGGCCGTGAAGGGGATGCGCACGCCC
Source organism: bacterium (assembly GCA_021790555.1). Classification (GTDB taxonomy): domain Bacteria; phylum Oederibacteriota; class JAJYGY01; order JAJYGY01; family JAJYGY01; genus JAJYGY01. The sequence goes on along the minus strand of JAJYGY010000160.1, from coordinate 2,819 downwards.
TTGCGGTAGGCCGTCTCCTGCAGCTGGAAGAGCAGCTGGTTGACCCGGTCCGGCCCCTCGCGCTGGAGCACCTCCTCCAGCGACTCGATCCATTCGCGGGTTTCCAGGGGGTCCTGGTCGTCGGTCAACTTCTCCAGCTTTTCCAGCATCTCTTGCGGGGTCATCGAAAACTCCTTGGAACGGGCGCGGGGCCGGCGACCGGCCTTGCGCGCCCGGGAACTGGAAATCTCCCGGCGCGGCCTGCTAGGCCCCGGTCAGGCGCAGGCCTTCCGACTGCTCCTCGGCATGGTAGGAGGACCGCACCAGCGGGCCGGACTCCACCACCTTGAATCCCTGCTTCAGCCCCCATTCCTTCCAGTGCCGGAACCGGTCGGGATGGATGTACTCGGCCACGGGCAGGTGCTCCTGGCTGGGCCGCAGGTACTGGCCAAGGGTGACGACCTCCACGCCCACCGAGCGCAGCTCCAGAAGGGTGGAGGCGACCTCGTCCTCGGCCTCTCCCAGGCCCAGCATCAGGCCCGACTTGGTGGTCAGGCCGAAACGCCCGGCCGCCCGCAGCAGCTCCAGGCTGCGCGGCCAGCGGGCCGCGGAACGGACCCGGGGCGCGAGGCGCGGCACGGTCTCGGCGTTGTGGCTGAAGATGTCCGGCCGGGCCTCGAAAACCGTCCGCCAGGCCTCCTGGTTTCCCATGAAATCCGGCACCAGGATCTCGACGCGCGTGGAGGGGCATTCGCGCCGGAGGGCGTGGATGGTCCGCGCCCATATCCCGGCGCCCCCGTCCTTCAGGTCGTCGCGGGTCACCGAGGTGACCACCACGTGCCGCAGCCGCATCAGCTTCACGGCCTCGGCCACGCGGCGTGGCTCGTCCAGGTCCAGTCCGGTGGGCTTGCCGGTCTTGACCGCGCAAAAGCCGCAGGCCCGGGTGCAGATGTCGCCCAGGATCATCAGGGTGGCCGTGCCCCTGCCCCAGCATTCCCCCAGGTTGGGGCATTGGGCGCTTTCGCAGACCGTGTGCAGGCGGTGCTGGCCCACCGTGGCCCTCACCTCCTGATAGCCCTCGCCGCCAGGCATGGCGGCCTTGAGCCAGATCGGTTTTTTCAGCGTCTCGACCATAATCCAATTTAAAATTAGGCCTTTTGTCGGCCAGGACAAACTCTACTATTTATTAGTGTTTTGCTCGGCAAAAAGCCAAAAAGCATTATAGCCTAAGCGGGCCGGGCCTGGGAAGCGACATTTACGGGCAGGACTTCAGAACCGCCAGTCCGGAAGGCGGCACTTGAAGCACCCTGGCACCCGCGACAAAGTCCCCGCTGAAACGGGAAACCGGCCTCCCCTGGCAGTCCAATATTTCCATGTCGCGCCTGCCCGCCGCCTCCTCAAGGTCCAGCACCAGGCGGTCCTGCCGGGTGGCGTTGACCAGGATCAAGGTGGGAGGCAGCCCCTTTCCGGGACGGGCCAGGGCCTGGCCGTACAGGGCCACCAGGCGCTCGCGGTCGCTGGAGGCCAGCACCCAGGGATACAGGGATTCCGGGTGCGCGGGCCGCAGCCGGCCGTCCAGCAGCAGGTCCCGGTGTTCCCGCCAGAACCCCAGCCAGAACCTCAGCATGGCCCCGTGGTCCGGGGGCAGCCTGTCCAGGGGCACCGACACCTGGGGCACGGAAAACAGGACGTTGAGCAGCTGCAGGGCGGCCGACTCGACCGGTTCCTCCAGGTTCCATTCCACCATGTCGGAATGCACCGCCGAGCCGCCGCACAAAAGCCTCAGGTCCAGCGTGCGCAGGCGGTTGGTCATGGCGTCGCCCGGGCAGTCCGTGGCGCGGAAAAGTTCGCCGAAGCGGCGCATGCGCGGCCCGGTGTAGGCCTGGCGGAACTCCAGGGCCAGGCCCGGGCGCGCGGCGTCCAGCCTGGCGCGGGCTTCCTCCAGCAGCCGCTCCACGCCCCTTTCCAGGGATTCCTCGTCGCGGCCCGGCGCCCGGTCACCCGGGGAGGCCGGTTCCCGGAAGGTGTCGATGAAGTCCAGCTTCAGCCCGTCCAGGTCCCATTCGCGCGCGGCCTTCTCCCAGGTGCCCGCCAGGTAGTCCCTCACCTGGGGATAGCGCGGGTCCAGCACGGCGGCGCCCAGGACCTCGTCGAACCCCAGGGTCATGCCCCGGAACCGGTCCCAGGCGCGGCTTTTGCGCCCCACGAAAGGCACGCTGTACCACAGGAGGAATTTCATGCCCAGGCCGTGCACCGCGTCCACCAGGGAGCGCATGCCGGTGAGCCGCTCGTTTTGCCAGTCCCCGCAGAAGGCGTAGCCCCGGTTCGAATCCAGGGTCTGCCAGCCGTCGTCCACGATGACCGAGCGCAGGCCCAGGTCCCGGGCCAGCCGGCACTGCCCAAGCAGGGCCCCGGCCTCCAGGTTCTGGTGGAAGCTGTACCAGGTGGAAAGCAGGGGCTGCCGGGCCCAGTCCGGCACCGGGCGGGGCAGGCAGCCGGGCATGCCCTCCCACCACCGGCGGACCTGGTCCAGGGCTTCGCAGCAGGGCAGGGGCCTGGTGTCCAGCCTCAGCTCCAGGCGGTATTCAGAAAGGGGCGCCCGGGCCCGGCCGAACAGCCCCACCCCGCAGCGGAAGCGGGCCGTCTCCTCGTGGTACCCGGCGCGCAGGTGAAGCGGGTGGAGCGTTTCACCGGCCGCCAGGCAGAGACGGTTGAGGCCTTCCAGGTTGTGCAGGCAGAAGACCGGCGCGTGCGTGGCCACGCCGGAATCGAAGCCCCCGGCCCAGTCCGGCCGCAGGCCCCGGTCGCGGCCGGCGCCGGGATGCCACCAGGCCTGGACG
>JAJYGY010000258.1 GCA_021790555.1 bacterium | reverse complement strand
CCAGGTGAAGTCCACCCTGGCCGGCCCGGCCCTGGTCACGGCCCAGGCCGGGCCCTTCTCCTCCAGCACCCCCGTCCAGTTCACGGCCGGAGCGCCGGTGGCCTTCCTCCTCAACCAGGCCGGGCCGGCCCCTGCCCTGGGGCTTTCGCCCGCGGCCATGACCCTGCGGGCCCGGGACCAGTACGGCAACCCCACCGCCAGCACCCACACGGCCGCCGTCTCCATCACCGCCGCGGACGCCAACCTGCTCATCTCCAGCGACGGGACCACCTTCGTGGCCGCCTCCACCGGGATCACCCTCACCCCCTCGTCCGGCTCCGCCGCCTTCTGGATGGAGAGCACGGGGGGGGCCTCGCCCCGCGTGGACACCCTGCAGGCCCAGGACACGGCCCCCTCGGGCAAGCTGGCCTCCGCCAGCCAGTCCCTCCAGGTCAACAACGGCCCGGCCACCCAGCTGGCCCTGCAGCTGCCGGCCTCGGGCCAGGCGGGCGTGCCCGTCGTCCTCAGCCTCACGGCCCAGGATTCCTCCGGCAACCCGGCCGCCTCGCAGGCCGCGGTGGCCCTTTCGAGCTATTCCCCCGACGGCTCCTTCTCCGTGGACAACGGCAACAGCTGGTCCTCCAACGCCAGCCTTTCCCTGGCCAACGGCGCGGCCACCCTGCTCTACCAGGACACCCTGGCGGGCTCCTCGCAGGTGCAGGCCTCCTGCTCCCTGGGGGCCCCCACGGCCTCGATGGCCGTGCGGGCCGGGCCCCCGGCCCTGGCCACGGGCTCGGCCTCTCCGGCCCTGCTGGACGGCAGCGCCACCACGGTGAGCACCCTCTCCGTCACCGTCACCGACGCCTGGGGCAACCCGGTCAGCGGCACCACCGTCACCGACGCCTCGGTGGGAAGCACCGCCCTCACCCTCTCCGGCTCGCCCTCCATCACCAACGACAGCGGCGTGGCCACGGCGACGGCCAGGTACAAGGGGGCAGCCACGGACCAGCTCTACGTGCGCGCCACACCGGCCGGGGTCAAGCCCACCACCATCCACCTGAGCGCCACGGTCCCCATCAAACTCAGCCTTTCCCCCAACCCCTCCACCACCGGAGTCAACGTCCCCACCCCCATGACCCTGCTGGCCCTGGACAACAGCGGCTACCAGGGCTACTCCACCGACACGGTGCAGCTTTCCAGCAATTCGCCCAACCTGACCTTCTCAAGCGACGGCGGCGGCACCTGGTTCAGCACCCTCAGCGCCCCCCTGGCAGCCGGCCGGCTTTCCTTCCTCTTCAACAGCAACTACCCCACCCTTTCAGGAAGCGTCACCATCACCGCCAGGGACATTTCCGGCGGGCTGCTTTCCGGCACGGCCGGCGTGCTCATCCCCCAGGCCCAGCTGAAGGTGCTGTCGCTCACCCAGCCCTATTCCAACGTCACCCGGGGCCAGGGAGGCATCCCCGTGTCGATGACCGTGCAGGACACGGGCAGTGAGGACGTGGCCCTGAACAATTCGGTGTCGGCCAGCCACCCCACCTTCAACGGCGGCACCGGCGGCTACACCCTGGCCGCCCTGGGCTCCAACCCCACGGTGGTGCGCGCCGGGGCCACGGCCACGCTGCTGTTCACCGTCACGGTGGGATCCGGCGCGGCCACCGGGCCGGTCACCATCGGCGGCGTGGTGGCGGGCACGGATTCGGTGACCGGGGCCTCCCTGAACGACCCCGGCGCCACGGCCACGACCTCGTCCTGGGTGGTGGCCTCCGGCGCCACCCATTTCGCCCTGTATCCTTCCACCCCCGCGCCGGCGGCGGGCGCGGCCTTCGGGGTGACCCTGGTGGCCCTGGATTCCGCCGGCAACACGGTGAGCACCTATTCCGGAAACCCCTCGCTTTCGGCCCTGCTGGCCTCCAACCCCGCCCTGCCCGGCGACGGGACGCTTTCGTCCTCGGCCCCCGCCTTCAGCCAGGGGGTGGCCGCGCTCTCGGTCTCCTACACCCGCGCCGAGGGGGTGGTGCTTTCCGCGTCGGACGGGTCCATCCAGGGCCTTTCCGCGGCCCTCACGCCCACCGCCGGGGCCCTGGCCGGCTTCACCCTGGCCGCGCCCGCCTCGGCCGCGGCCGGCGCGCCCTTTTCGCTCACCGTGGCCGCCGTGGACGCCTGGGGAAACACCGTTGCCGGCTTCCGCTCGGGCGGGGCCAACGCCTACCTTTCCGTGCCCGGCTCCCAGGGAAGCGGGGGCGTCCTGGCGCCGGTGACCCTGGCGGCCTCCAGCTTCAGCGCCCAGGGCCTGAGCCTGGTCTCCTCGGCCTCCTGGACGCGCTCGGGAACCTGGACCCTGATGGCCTCCACCAGCGCCACGGCCAGGAGCGGGGTTTCCGGGCCCCTCGCCTTCTCCCCGGGCCCCCTGGCCGCCTTCACCCTGGCCGCGCCCCCGGCCCTGGTGGCCAACACGCCCTTCGGCCTGACCGTGACCGCCGTGGACGCCTGGGGAAACACCGTCTCCACCTACAGCGACAACGCCTCGCTTTCCGCCAGCCTGGGCGCGATCAACCCCGGCTTCGACGGCGGCTTCGTGGCCGGCCAGGGTTCGGACTACAGCCAGGAGACCCTGGACACCCCGGGCTGGGTCACGGTCACGGCCACCGGCGACTACGGGGCCAGCGGCTCGCTGCTGGTCAACGTGGCCCCGCAGACCCTGGCCTCCTTCGCGGTTCAGGCGCCCCCCTCCGCCACGGCCGGGGTGCCCTTCGCCGTGACCCTCACGGCCCTGGACGCCTCGGGGACGACGGTCACCGCGTTCGCCGGATCCGCCTCCCTGGCCGCCTCCACCGGCGCGGCCAGCCCGGCCACCAGCGGCGCCTTCAGTTCGGGCCGGCGGGTGGAGATGGTGACCCTTACCCGCGCGGGAAGCGCCGCGCTCACGGCCTCGCTGTTCTCGGCCTCGGGCGCCTCGGGACCCATCGCCGTGTCGGCCGGGCCCCTGGACCACTTCACCTTCTCCACCCCGGCCTCGGCCCAGGCCGGCCTGGCCTTCCCCCTGACCCTCACGGCCATGGACGCCTGGGAGAACACGGTCACCTCGTACAACAGCCCGGTGAACGTCACGGCCACGCCCTTCGCGGCCTTGAGCGGGCTGACCCTGACGGCCTCCTCCTTCTCCTCGGGAACCTGGACGGGCTCCGCCACCCTGCTGCTGCAGGGCGGCGTCCTGCTGCTGGCCCGGGGCCCGGGCAAGACGGGCCTGAGCCCCTCCATCGCCGTGGGCCCGGGGCCCCTGGCCCGCTACGTGGTGGTGGAACCCTCCACGGCCGTGGCCGGCTCGCCCTACAGCCTCAGCGTCCTTCCGGAGGACGCCCAGGGCAACACCACCACGGGTTCGGCCTCGGTGCAGCTGACGGTCTCCGGGTCCTCCCTGGGGGGCAGCCTGGGCACCTCCTCGGTCTCCACCCTGGCCGGTCCGGCCACCCTGCAGGAGACCTACACCCGGTCCGAGACCATCCGCGTGCACGCCTCGGACGGGGCGGTGGCCAGCCAGGATTCGGCCACCACGCCCACGGCCTTCTCGGCCGGGTCCCTGGCCGGCTTCGCGGTTTCGGCCCCCTCCACGGCCGTGGCCGGACAGGCCTTCACCCTGCGGGTGGCGGCCGTGGACGCCAACGGCAACACGCTGGCCAACTTCTCCTCCGGCGGCGAGAACGTGGCCCTTTCCACCGACGGCTCCGGCGCGCTCAGCCCGCCCACCCTCAGCCTGCTGGCCTTCTCCTCCGGGGTGGCCCAGGTGTACAACGCCTCCTACACCGGGGCCGGAACCGTCCACGTGGTGGCCACGGGCGTGTCCAGCTTGAGCACTGGCTCCTCCGCCCCGGTGAGCTTCTCGCCCGGGCCCCTGGACGCGTTCTCCTTCCAGGTGCCCGCCTCGGCCCAGAGCGGCCTGGCCTTCGGCGTCACGGTGACGGCCCAGGACGCCTACGGCAACCAGGTCACCTCCTTCGGCGGCCAGGTCACCCTGACCGCCAGCTCCGGCAGCATCGATTCCGGCGCCTGGCTGGTCACCGGGGCGTTTTCCGGCGGCCAGCTGATGCTGCCCGTGGTGGTCTCCAGTTCGTCCAACACCGTGACGCTGCATGCCGCCCTGGGAACCGGCCCGCAGGCGGGCACCTCGGCCCCCATCAACCTGGCCCCGGCCACCCTGGCCCAGTTCCTGGTGTGGGGCCCCTCCAGCGCCGTGGCCGGCACGCCCTTCTACGTCACCCTGGTGGCCGCCACCGCCGGCGGGGTGACCGTCACCACCTATTCGGGAGGAGCCTCGCTTTCGGTGGATTCGGGCGGCGTCATCCCCACCGTGTCTGGCAACTTCAGTTCCGGCCTGGCCGGGCTCTACGTCGAGCTGACGGCCTCGGGGGCGCGGGTGCTGACGGCCTCGGCCCCGGGCGCCTCGGGAAGCCTTCCGCTCAACGTCTCGGCCGGGGCCCTTTCGGGCTACCGGGTGGCCGAGCCGGCCCAGGCCTGGGCCGGGCTGCCCTTCTCCGTCACCATCACCCCGGTGGACGCCTTCGGCAACACCCGCGCCGGGTCGTCCTCCGTGGCGCTGTCGGCCCAGCTCGCCGGCGGAGGCGCGGGCACCGGGGTTTTGGGGACGGTCTCGGCCAACACCTCGTCCGGCGCCCTGCTTCTGGGAAGCCAGACCTACACCCGCGCCGAGACCGTCGTGCTGCTGGCCTCGGACGGCACCTATTCCTCGCAGGCCTCCCAGACCCAGAACCTGGGCGTGTTGCCCGGTCCCCTGGCAAAGTACCGCCTGTACGAGCCCTCCTCGGCCTGGGTGGGCGCCTTCTTCCCCGTCACGGTGGCGGCCATGGACGCCTTCGGAAACACCACCACGTACAACACCCCGGCCGCGGTCTCGCTGACGGCCGTGTGCGGCGGCGCGCCCTGCCTGGGCGGTTCGCTGGGGACCACCTCCACCGCGCTCCCGGGCGGGCTGGGCGCCCTCTTCACCGAGACCTAC
>JAJYGY010000285.1 GCA_021790555.1 bacterium | reverse complement strand
GGCCCGCTACCGCCTGACATCCCAGCCGCCCACGGTGCTGGAGGCGGGCAGGCTGAAAATCGGAATGCTCGAGGACGGAAGGGGCGGGGCTCCCGCCTCGGGGGCGGACGAAGTCCCGGCCTTTTTCCAGGTGTCGGGCCGCTGGTTTCCGGCTCTGGGCCTGCAGGCCGCCCTGGAAGAATGGAACCTGACCTGCAAGAACCTCAATTTTTTCTGGAAGAATGGAAGGCTTTCTTCCTTTGAGGTCAAGGGCGTGCGTTATCCCCTCAGTCCCAGGGGGGGCATGTGGCCGGCAGGGTCGAAGGTTCCGCTGTTGAAGGACATTCCATGGACCAGCCTGGCGTCCGCCAGGGTGCGTTCGCAGCTGAACGGCAAGGTGGTTTTTTTCTCACCAGGGGGCCTTCCCAGCGCCGCCCGAACGGGTTTTGACAGGCAACAACGACTTTTTGCCGCCTTCATGGAGGACGCTTTCGGGGAGGGGTCCGGAGGCTTCACCAACCAGGCCGTCGTCCTGGTCCTTCTCCCTTTCCTGATTCTTCTGGTTTCGGCGGCGCTCCCGCTGAAATGGTCCCTGCCGGCATGGCTGGCGGCCGTGGGCGCGCTGGCGGCGGGTTTTCTGCGCCTGGGCACCCCCTTCAGCGGGCCCTGCCTGCTGTCCCTGGGGGCCCTGCTGGGCGGCCTGTGCGTCCGAGCGTGGCGGTGGTCGGACCGCCGGGACCGCCTGCGGTTCTGGTTCGGCGGCTGGGTGGATCCGAAATGCTGGGAAGCCTGGGGTGGATTCCTTCCACACCCGGAATCGGGCGCCACCCGGCAGGGGATCTACCTTTACGTCCGGGCGGACTCCTTTCCGTTTTCGGACGGCCTGAAAAATTGGATCATATCCTGCAACGCCTTCGTCGACGCGCGCGAAGAGGGGCTGCTGGGTTTCTTCATCCCGGAGCGCGGGGAAGGGGTGCTGGACATCAGGGCCCTGTGGGGGCTGAAGGAAATTTTCCCGGATGCTGCGGTGTGCGTCAGCCGGGGACTGGTTGAATTTTCCAGCTCGTTGTGGTTGGATGGCGTGCGGTGGAGCCTGAGGGGTTCCGCCAAGCAGGAATGCGGGGCGATGTTGCCGCACGCGGACCGGCGCCTGTTCCTGATGCCGGAGGGCCTTTACGGGCCTCTCCGGGACCGGCTGCGGGTGCAGCTGTTGAACGCGGTCAGGCTGGGGGCTTCCGGGGAAGAAGTCCGCCTTTTCAACGTCTTACAAACTTTCTGACGGTGCCTTGCATGAAGATAAGGGTTTTAGGGCCCTACGGCGGTGATATGCCGGGCTGTTTCATGACGGCCTTCCTGCTCAACGACCGGCTCCTCATGGACGCGGGGACCATCGGCCAGGTCCTCGACCTCAAGGACCAGCTGGGCATCCGGGACGTGCTGATCAGCCACAGCCACCTGGACCATTGCAACGCCCTGCCGTTCTTCGCGGTGAACATCTTTTCCAACGACGCGCCGCCGGTGAACATCTGGGCCCTGCAGCCGACGCTGGATTCGATCCAGAACCACATCCTGAACAACCAGGTGTGGCCGGACTTCACCAAGATCAAGAAGCTAAACGGGACGCCCGTTTTCGAGCTGAGAAGGATGCTGGAGAAGGAGGAGACCAGGATCAACGGCTTCCAGGTCATTCCGGTGCGGGTGAACCATCCCGTGGTCACTTCGGGCTTCGTGGTGACCGAGGGGGGCAAGTCCCTGGTGTACACCGCGGATACCGGCATCACCGAGGAGATCTGGGAGGCCGCCAACGACGCCCCCAACCTGAGGGGGATCATCACCGAGGTCAGCTACCCCAACAAGATGCAGAAGCTGGCCGAGACGTCCGGCCACCTGACCCCCGCGGAGCTGAAAAAGGAGCTCGCCAAGATCAGGCGGAAGCTGGACATCCCCATTTTCATCTACCACATGAAGCCGGAATACGACGCGGAAATACGCAAGGAAATCAAGGACCTGCGCGTCCCCAACATCGAGTTGCTCAAGACCGGAAAAACCTACGAGCTGTGAAGCCCGCGGTTCCGGCCGGCCTGGGTGGTTAGCTCAGATGGTCAGAGCGCCTGTCTTACACACAGGAGGCCAGCGGTTCGAGCCCGTTACCACCCACCAGTTGCAGGTTCACGGTCCCTTTTCGAAAGGAAGACGATGATCTCCCAGGAAAACGCGAGAAAGTTCGAGGAAGTGGCGGCGCGCCTGGACGAATACCGGAGGTATCTTTGACGTCGACGCCAAGACGGCCCGGGTGAAGGAACTGGAACTGGCCGCCCAGGCGCCGGAATACTGGGCCGACAACCGCAGGGCCAAGCAGGAACAGGAAAAGATGCACGCGGCCCAGTCGGACCTGGCCCTGGCGCGAGAGCTTCTGGACCTGCGCCAGGACCTCGCCACGAGCCACGAGCTGCTGGGCGCCGAGGACGACCAGGAACTCCTGGGCGATTTCGAGCGGAAGCTGGCGGGAGCGGTCCACAAGCTGGACGGCCTGGATTTCCGGCGCATGTTGAGCGGCCCCTTCGACCGCAACAACGCCATCCTGAACATCCATCCGGGCGCGGGCGGCACGGAAAGCCAGGACTGGGCCCAGATGCTCCTGAGGATGTACACGCGTTGGGCCGAGGCCCAGGGCTTCCAGGTGGGCCTGCTGGACCTCCAGGCCGGGGAGGAGGCGGGGATCAAGAACGCCACGCTCAAGATAGACGGGGAGTGGGCCTACGGGTTCCTCCGCTCCGAAAAGGGCATCCACCGGCTGGTGCGCATCTCGCCCTTCGACTCCAACGCGAGGCGCCACACCAGCTTCGCCTCCGTGGAGCCTTTTCCGGAAATCGACGACACCATCGAAGTGGAGATCGCGGAAAAGGACCTCAAGATCGAGGTGTTCCGCGCCTCCGGGGCGGGCGGACAGCACGTCAACCGCACCGAATCCGCGGTGAGGATGACCCACCTGCCCACCGGAATCGTGGTGTCCTGCCAGAACGAGAGGTCCCAGATCAAGAACCGCGCCCTGGCCATGCAGGTGCTGAAGGCCAGGCTCTTCGCCCGGGCCCAGGAGGAGCAGAAGGAAAAGATGGCCTCGATCGCCGGGGAGAAGAAGGACATCAATTTTGGAAGCCAGATCCGGTCCTACGTCCTCCATCCCTACCGGCAGATCAAGGACCACCGGACGAACCAGGAATACCACAAGGTGGAAGACGTGCTGGACGGGGATCTGGATCCCCTGATCCGGGATTACCTCAGGCACCATTCGCTCAGCGTGGAAGCCAGTCATGCCGGGTAAGAATTTCTACGAACTTCTGGAGGTCGCGCGCGGCGCCCGCGGCGAGGAGATCCGCGACCAGTACAGGCTTATGCTTTACAAGTACCATCCGGACCACAACCAGGGCAACGAGGAATGGGCGGTGACCCAGACCATCCACCTGGTGGAGGCCTACAGGGTCCTGACCGACCCCCAGGCGCGCAGGCACTACGACTTCAGGATTTCACACCGCGTCCGGGAGGAGGGAAGCGCCTCGGGAATCGGGTTCTTGAAGAGCAGGGCCAGCAAGGACGCCGAAAAGGCCTTCCAGGAGGGGCTGGCCCATTACCAGTCCGAAAAGCTTCCCCAGGCGGCGGAATGCTTCCGGAAGGCCTTCCAGCTGGATCCCGCCTTTTCGGAGGCCGCCTACAACTTCTCCCTGATCGCCTCCTGGCTTGGGAACTTCCACGCCGGGCTGGAGGTCATCGACAAGGCCATCAAGGCGGCCCCCAAGGACCCTGAACTTTCCAAGCTGAAAAGCAACATCGTCAAGACCTTCATGAGCGCTTGAGGGGTTTCATGCCGGCTAGCAGCAAGGTCTTGGGCATCGACCTGGGGACCACCAATTCCTGCATGGCCATGATCCTGCAGGACGAACTGGTCGTCATTCCCAACGCCGAGGGGCAGCGCACCACCCCCTCGGTGGTCTCCATCCGCGAAAGCGTGGAAACGGGGATGGCCGCGCGCCAGCAGGCGGCGGTCCATCCGGAGAGCACCGTCTCCTCCATCAAGCGTTTCATGGGCAGGAAGATGGCCGAACCCACCGTGCAGGGGGACTCCAAGCTGGTGCCCTACCGGCTGGAGCCGGCCCCCAACGGCGACGCCTGGGTGCGGGTGGGGGAGAGGACCTACAGCCCGCCCCAGGTCTCGGCCATGGTGCTTGCCAAGCTGAAGGCCGACGCCGAATCCTACCTGGGGGAGTCCATCTCCCAGGCCGTCATCACCGTGCCGGCCTACTTCAACGACAGCCAGCGCCAGGCCACCAAGGACGCCGGCAAGATCGCCGGCCTGGAGGTCCTGCGCATCATCAACGAGCCCACGGCGGCCTCCCTGGCCTGCGGGCTGGACAAGAAAAAGGACCTGCGCATCGCCGTGTACGACCTGGGCGGCGGCACCTTCGACATCAGCATCCTGGAGCTGGGCAAGGGAATTTTCGAGGTCCGCTCCACCAACGGGGACACCCACCTGGGGGGCGACGACTTCGACCAGGCGGTCATCCGGCTCCTCGTTTCGGAGTTCAAGGCGGCCGAAGGGATCGACCTGGGAGGGGACCGCCTGGCCCTGCAGAGGCTGAAGGAGGCGGCGGAGAGGGCCAAGATCGAGCTTTCCGAGCAGCTGCAGACCGAGATCAACCTGCCCTTCATCTCCCAGGAGGGCGGGGTTCCCAGGCACCTCCTCTATTCCCTGACCCGGGAGAAGCTCGACCAGATATGCCGGCCCCTGGTGGAAGCCACCCTGGGGCCCTGCGAAAGGGCCCTGCAGGACGCCAAGATGGCGAAGTCCAACATCGACGAGGTGGTGCTGGTGGGCGGCATGACCCGCATGCCGGCCGTCCAGCAGGCGGTGAGCCGCTTCTTCGGGCGCCCCTTCCACGCCGGCGTCAACCCCGACGAGGCCGTGGCCCTGGGGGCCGCCATCCAGGGGGGCGTCCTCAAGGGCCTCATCCGCGACACCCTGCTGATGGACG
>JAJYGY010000019.1 GCA_021790555.1 bacterium | reverse complement strand
GGCCCAGGGCCTGCATGCCCAGCACGGCCCAGTAGTCCGTCTTCCAGTCCTCCATCCTTTGGGCGTCGGTTTCATCCCCGCTGTGCCGGTAGTACGAAGCCAATTCTGGAAGCTCGTAAAAGGTCAGCCAGCGCCCCTGGGTTTCCGGCCAGATCCATCCCTCCACTCTCCTATTATTATACATTTCCATCCGGTCCTGCCTGGGAAGACGAACCCCCGGGTGCACATAGGGGACCAAAGTGGTGCAGCCGCAAAAGAGCAGGACTGTCCCGGCAGAGCCCACGGCGTATTTGAAAAAGGTGCCTATTTTCATGGCCTTATTTTAATATGGTTTCTTCCATTGGCACATGGAAATTGTGGAATTCCAGAATTCCTCGGATGTTTCATGATCTTGGATCAATTTAGATATGTTAAATTTATGTAAATTCATCCTGTGAAAATGCAGGGGTTGGCCCAGTTGGAACACTCTCGGGTGTGCGTCGTTTGACCTTTTTGGACAGATTGGGTGAAAAGCTAAGCGGTACTTTTGGGCCGGTTAGGGCTCGTTCTTGGGGCTGGAAATCTGCCCCAGGTTGTACTGCTTTCTCCTCTCCAGCGTGATTTTCTTCTTGGCCGCCCGGCTCGCCAGAATTTCAGCCTGGCGCCCCTCGTACATGTCGTTGGGCGACACGTTCTTGATCCCCTCGTGGGGTGTGGCGTTGTAGGCCGCGATGGTTTCCGCCAGAACCCGCCTGAGTGCGTCCGGGCTTTCGTGGACGATCAGGCAGACCTGCTGTTTGATCCTGCGGTTCCACCTCTCGACCTTTCCCTGGGTCTGGGGGTGGTAGGGCCGGCCGAAAATGTGCCGGATGCCGTGCCCGTCCAGGTATTCGGCCAACGGGTCGGCGGCAAAGCCCGCTCCGTTGTCCGACAGAAGCTTGGGCTTCAGCTCGTCTTTGAAGTTCTTGATCCCGGCCGCCTCGACAGCTTTCTCGATGGCCTGGGAGGCCGACTGGGCCGTCTCATCGGGAGCCAGCTCCCAGGCCAGGATCTTGCGCGAGAAGTCGTCCAGGATCGGCAGCAGCTTGTAGTAGCCCCAACCCACCACGAAGAGATTGGTTCCGTCGATCTGCCAGATTTCGTTGGGCCGTGTCGTCTTGTGGTGCCATTCCCTGGCCGCCGGCATCTCCGGCAAGGGCCTGGGCGAGATCAGCCCGTTTTCCTTCAGCAAGCGGAACACCTTGCTCTCGGAAATGCTGAACTCGGACTCGTCCGTGATCTTGACCGCCAGCAGCCGCGGACTCAACTCTGGATAGGCTGTCAGTTATCGCCCTATAATCCCCCACCTGATTTCACCCAATAGGGACCACCCGTTTTCACCCAAAGGGGACCAGGCGTTTTCACCCATTGTCCCCCACCCAGTTTCACCCATAGGGGACCACCCCGCTCTTGCCGGATTTTCGCGTTGCGGCACACTTGGAGGCCTTAAGCCACTCCAAGGAGACCGCAATGGCAGGCGAGAGGACCCCGGTGGAAGACGTCCGAGAGATCGTGCGGCGGCTTCGGATGAAGCAGCCCAAGAGGCAGATCAGCAGGGACTTAGGGTTGGACCGCAAGACGGTCCGCAAATACGAGCGCATGGCCAGGGCGAGAGGCTGGCTGGAAAGCCTCTCGCCACCCGAAGCGCAGGAAGTGGCGCTGGCGGTGGCGGCGATGCTGCCGGAAGCCGGGCAACACGAGCAATCCAAGGCAGAACCCTTCAAGGGGCGCATCCAGGAGCTGCTTGAGAAGGCGGTGGAGGTGAAGGCGATCCACCAGTTGCTGGTGGAAGAAGGCTTCACCGGAAGCTATTCCAGCGTGAGGCGCTTGGCGCTGAAGATCCAGCCGCGGCAGAAGGAAGCCGTGGTGCGGGTGGAAGTGGGACCTGGAGAAGAAGCCCAGGTGGACTTCGGCTACGCCGGACGCCAGAAGGACCCCTTCAGCGGGGAGCTGAGGCGTGCCTGGGTCTTCGTGATGACGCTGAGCTACAGCCGTCATTGCTTCGCCGAACTGGTGTTCGACCAGCGGGTGGAGACCTGGCTGGGGCTGCACGCCCGTGCCTTCGAGTTCTTCGGCGGCGTTCCCCGGCGTGTGGTCCTGGACAACCTCAAGGCGGCGGTCACCAAGGCCTGCTTTTACGATCCCATGGTCACGCTGGCATACCGCCAGGCGGCCGAGCACTACGGGTTCCTGATCGCGCCGTGCAAGGTGGCCACGCCGCAGCACAAGGGCAAGGTCGAAAGCGGCGTGCGCTATGTGGCCCGCAACGCCCTGGCCGGCCGCGATTTCAGGGACTTGGTGGCGGGCAATGAGCACCTGCGCTCCTGGTGTCTGGACACCGCCGGCCTGCGCAAGCACGGCACCACCTTCGAAGAGCCGCTGAAGCGCTTCCAGGCGGCCGAGAAGGCGGCCCTGCTTCCCCTGCCCGAAGCGCCTTACGAGGTGGCGGCCTTCAAGCAGGTCAAGCTACACCCCGACTGCCACGTCGTCTTCGAGAAGGCATTCTACAGCGCCCCCCACACCCTCATCGGCAAGAAGCTGGTGGTGAAGGCGCTGGAGAAGCGGGTGGAGATTTATTGCGACTACGAGCGCGTAGCCACGCATTCCAGGGCTCAGCACGCTGGCCAACGCCTCACCAACCACCAGCACTACCCACCCGAGAAGCTGGCCGGCCTGCTGGTGGAGCCCACGCGGCTGAAGGAAGAGGCCCAGGCCGTGGGCCAGGCCTGCTTCACCTTGGTGTCCGGCATGCTGGCCGACAAGCCCGTGGACCGGCTGCGCCAGGCCCAGGGCGTGCTTAGGCTGGGCAAGAAATACGGCGTCTCCAGGCTGGAAAACGCCTGCCAACGCGCCCTTGTCTTTGACAACCCGTCGTATCAGGCCCTCAAGACCATCCTCAAGCGTTCCCTGGACCAGGCCCCCTTGCAGGATGGCCTGCTCTTTTCCCAGGGGCCGGTCCCGAAGCGGGCTGCCTTTGCCAGGCCGGCTTTTGATCTCGCAGCCCACTTCAGGAGGCCCTAACCATGGAACTGGCCAGCCAACTCACCCCCAAGCTCAAGAGCCTGCGGCTCTCGGGCATCCTCGACACCCTCGAGGTGCGCAACAAGCAGGCTGTGGCCGAGCAGTGCTCCTACGTCGACTTCCTTCAGCGCCTGCTGGAAGACGAGGTCGACCGCCGGGGCCAGAAGCAGCTGGACATGCGCCTGCGGCGAAGCCATCTGGATCCCAACAAGACCCTCGAGGCCTTCGACTTCGCCTTCAACCCCTCGGTCAACCGCCGCCAGATCTTCGACCTGGCCACCGGCGGCTTCGTCGAACGGGCCGAATCGGTCTTCCTTCTCGGCCCCGCCGGCGTGGGCAAGACCCATCTCGCCCAGGCTTTGGGCCACGAGGCCGTCCGCCGCGGATACGACGTGCTCTGCGTCAAGGCCAGCGCCATGCTGGCTTCGCTTCACGCGGGCAGGGCCGACGGCTCCTACGAGCGCCGCTTGGCACAGTATCAGGCCGTCGACGTCCTCATCCTCGACGATTTCGGCCTCAAGCCCATGCGTCCCCCGGCTCCCGAAGACCTCTACGAGGTCATCGACGGCCGCTACGGCAAGAGGCCCATCATCCTGACCACCAACCGTGCCTTTGACGAATGGCCCGAGCTGTTCGACAATTCCGTCCTGGCTTCCGCCGCCCTCGACCGTCTGGCCCACGGTGCCACCCAGGTCGTCATCACCGGCGACAGCTACCGGGCCAAAGGCCCAAAACGCCGCAAGGAGGACAGGCCCGAATAACTTTACGCAGTACCTAACACAACCACCGGCAAGATCGGGGTGAAAGGTGGTCCCCAATCAGGTGAAAACGGGTGGGGGACAATGGGCGACAATTGACAACAACTCGCCGGGCTGGGACCTTTCAAAGCGCCGGATCACCGGCTTGTTGCGCCAGCGCTTCTCCGCGGTCTTGCCCTTGGGCAGCCCCTCTTCTTCCACCACCCTCCGGATCTGGGGGTGGCTGACCTTCAGGCCCTTGAACCGGGCCAGGAAGGCGCCCACCTTCCGGATTCCGAAGTCGGGGAACTGCGACTTCACTTGGCGGATGCCTTCACAAAGCCCGGTGGCCACGGGCTTGCGGCCCTTCCTGCGACCGGTCCGCCGGCCTTCCAGGGCCTTGGGTCCATGCTGTTTGTACGCCTTGACCCAGCGGCCCAGCACCTGGGGGTTCATACCCCAGGCCTTGCCGAAGTTCAGCAAGGTCTGGCCGGAACGGCTGAAGGCTTCGACGGCCTTTCGCCTCTGTTCCGGGGTGTAGACCGACTGCTTCTTGGCGGACTTCGACCCTCTGCGCTTGACACCCTTGGAAGCCCGCCGCCATTCCCAAAGGGTGACCTTGTTGACACCCTTCTCCCGGCAAAAGGCATCCACGGTGCCTTGCCAGCTGGCAAAGGCAGCTACGATCTCTCGCTTGTATTCAGGGGGTACGGCACACGCTTGCCTGGTGGCCGTTCTGGACGTGCTTCTTGCTCTTCCATCTTCGCCTCCTTTGAGCCAAAATAGGCTCTGTGAAGAGGCGAACTTAAAGCCCTGCTAGGTCACGAGAACAGGGACACAATTTCGTGACGCACCACACATAAGTACTAATCATGAAATAGCATTTGTGAATGCGCATTGAGCCAGTTGAATTCCTGCATATTCTGTTAGCCAGAAGAGGGAGATGCCATGAAGGCAATATGTACCTATTGTGGCAAAGAGAATGATTATCCGGGCGGTTCTTTGGATTCTTTTCGCTGTTGGTATTGCAAACGTAATACACTTGTCCCGGCGAAAAAGGTATCCATTGAACTTTGGAAATTTATCATAGCAGGCATCATTGGAGTATTTGGGCTTGTAGTTGGTTTGACAATTCCCGGGGTATTGCGAGGACCGTTTGCTGTTGGGCTGGGATGTATTTTTTTCGGTTTGGCAATGGTAATCCTGGAACCAAGATTTTATTGGCTAAGGAGAAGTA
>JAJYGY010000372.1 GCA_021790555.1 bacterium | reverse complement strand
CACGTAGCGGCGGCTCATGCGGCCTCCCCGTGCGGCGCGCCCCCATGGGCGACCTCATGCTTGATCTCGGCGATGGCGATCATGGGCAAGAAGCGCGCGAAGAGAAGGAAGAGCGTGAAGAAAAGCCCGAAGCTGCCCAGCGTGCAGCCGTAGTCGAAAAGGGTGGGGTGGTACATGCTCCAGCTGCTGGGCAAGAAGTCGGCCTGCAACGAGCTGACGAAGATGACCCAGCGCTCGAACCACATGCCCAGGCTGGCCAGCAGGGAGATGACGAAGACCGCCACCAGGTTGGCGCGCACCTTCCTTATCCACAGGAGCTGGGGCACCAGCATGTTGCAGCCGTACATGATGGCCGCGGCCCAGCCTCGGGGCCCGAAGAAGCGGTTGAGGTAGTCGAATTGCAGGTAGCGGTCGCCTGAATACCAGGCGATGAAGACCTCGGTGACGTAGATGACGCCCAGGAAGCAGGCAGCCATCAGCATCACCTTGGCCATGATGTCGATGTGGCGCCGCGTGATGTAGGCCTGCAGGTGCATGGTGCGCCGCATCACCAGCAGCAGGGTCAGCACCACGGCAAACCCGCAGAAGATGGCCCCGGTTCCGAAATAAGGGGGGAAAATGGTCTCGTGCATCTCCGGCTTGAGGGTGGCGGCCATGTCGCAGCTCACCACCGAATGCACCGACAGCACCAGGGGCGTCATCAGGCCGGCCAGCAGCAGGTAGGCCATCTCGTAGCGGCTCCAGTTGCGGGCCGAGCCGTCCCAGCCCAGGCTGAAGAAGCCGTAGAGCGTCTTCTTCAGGCCCTTCTTGGCCCGGTCGCGCAGGGAGGCCAGGTCGGGGATCATGCCGACGTAGAAGTAGACGCTGGAGAGCGTGACATAGGTGCCCACGGCCATCACGTCCCACAGCAGGGGCGAGCGGAAGTTGGGCCACACCGAGCCGCGCGTGTTGGGATAGGGGATGAGCCAGTAGAAGAACCAGGGCCGGCCCATGTGGAGCAGCGGGAAGATGCCGGCGCAGGCCACCGCGATGACGGCCGAGGCCTCCGCCGCGCGGTTGACCGCGCTGCGCCAGTGCTGCCGCATCAGCAGCAGGAAGGCCGAAATGAGCGTGCCGGCGTGCCCGATGCCCACCCAGAAGACGAAGTTGATGATGAAAAATCCCCAGGCCGACGAATTGTTCAAGCCGGCGACTCCGATGCCGGTGGTCAGAACGACCCAGGCGGCCCAGGCCCCCGCCAGGGTCGCCGCGACCGAGGCCAGGAAGCCGGCCCACCAGAGCCTGCCGGGCTTGCCCTCAAGGTTCCGGGTCACGGTCCGGGTGACGTCCGCCAGCGTGCTTTCCCCCTGCACCAGGGATTCAGGCGCCATTACCGCTTGCATGGATCCTCCTCGCTTTGGTTTTCAGGCCCGGTTCCTGACCAGGCTCAGGTAGGTCACGGCGGGCTCCACCCCCAGTTCGGCCAGCACCCGGAAGGCGCGCCCGTCGCGGCGCATCCGGGAGATCCGGCTGTCGGGGTCGTCCAGGTCCCCGAACACGATGGCCCCGCTGGGGCAGGACTGCTGGCAGGCCGTCCGGATGTCGCCGTCCTTCAGTTCCCTGCCCTCCCGCTTGGCCAGGTCCTTGGCCCCGAGGATCCTCTGGACGCAGAAGCTGCACTTCTCCATCACCCCGCGCGTCCGCACCGTCACGTCCGGATTGAGGGCCAGGTTCTGGGTGGGGTCTTCGTGGGGGTAGTCGAACCAGTTGAAGCGCCGCACCTTGTAGGGGCAGTTCACCTCGCAGTAGCGGGTGCCCACGCAGCGGTTGTAGACCTGCTGGCAGAGCCCCTCCTCGCTGGTGGCCGTGGCCGCCACCGGGCAGACCGGATCGCAGGGCGCCTTGCCGCACTGCTGGCAGAACATGGGCTGGAAGGCCACTTCCAGGTCCTCCGTGCTCCCCGAATAGTAGCGGTCCACGCGCAGCCAGTGCATGCCCCGGCCGCGCCGCATCTCCTCGCGGCCCACCACGGGGATGTTGTTCTCCACCTGGCAGCCCAGGACGCAGCCCGAGCAGCCCGTGCAGGCGCTCAGGTCCACGGCCATGGCCCAGCGGTGGCCGGGAAAGCGCCGCGGGCTGTAAAGGCTGGCGTCCTCCTCGGGCCGCGGCTTGGAGTGGTCGGTCAGGTAATGGGCCAGGGTCATCTCGCGCAGGAAAGGCTGCAGGGCCCCTCCCTCCGGCGCCAGGTTCGCGGGGAGCGAGAGCGTCTGCCAGACCTGGGCGCAGGCCATCGGCCGCCTGCCCCCCGTCCCGGCGACCTTCAGGCCGGCACGCCGGAAGGAAAGCCCGGCCCCGTCGCGCCCCAGCAGGGGGAAGGCGTTCCCCCCCACCAGCCCGTCGGGCCCCACGCTGGTCCCTTCCAGCAGCCAGCGCGGCCCCACGTGGGCGAAGCGCCGGCTCGCCTGGGCGCCGTATCCCAGGGACACGGCCACGCAGGACCCGTGCTGTCCGGGCTGCAGGTGGACGGGAAGCTCCAGGGCCGTCCCGTCCGCCAGTTCCAGCCGGGCCAGGTCGCCTTCGTCCAGCCCCAGGGCGCGCGCCGTATCCGGAGCCAGGCTGGCGTGGTTGTCCCAGGAGATCTTGGTGACCGGGTCCGGCATTTCCTGCAGCCAGGGATTGCCGGCATGCCGGCCGTCCCGGAGCCCCACCGTGGGGTACAACAGCAGTTCCAGCCCCTTGTCCCCGCCGGGCATGGAGCGCGAAAGGGCGGCGAAATCGGGCTGGCGGAAGGCGCCGGGGGTCCCGCCTCCGCCCGTCTCCACCCAGCCTTCCCGCAGGGTCTTGTTCCAGAAGGATTCGAAGGAGGCCCCCCCGCCGGCGTGGGGGTGGACTTCGCGGTGCCAGCGCGCGCGCAGCTGGTCCAGGGCCCCGGCCGGGTGTCCCGACCACAGGGCCAGGCTTTCCAGGGCCGGGCGGCTGTCGCGCCAGGGGCGTACCGCGGGCTGGCGCAGGCCCAGCAGGCCTTCCACGGGTTCGGAATCGCCCCAGGATTCCAGCCAGTGCGGTTCCGGGCAGACGAAGCGGGCCAGCGAGGAGGTTTCGTCCAGGCTGCCGGCGAAACTGAGGACAAGCGGAACGCGGCCCATTTCCCCGGCCAGGGCCGGTCCTTCGGGCAATTCGTAGACCGGGTTGGCGTCGTGGATCAGCAGGGCCGACACCTTCCCTTCCCGCATTTCCTTCAGCAGGACGGCCAGGGCCTTGTCGTCCCCGCGCGCCTGCAGGGAAGCCCGCTTCAGATCCAGCGTCGTCCCTTCGTTGCCCAGGCGGTGGTTGATCCAGGCGCAAAGCACCTGGGCTTCCGGCTGGTTGTCCCCGCAGACCACCAGGCTCCTGCCGCGCCGCCCTTCCAGGCCCCGGGCCAGGGCCCGCATCTTTGGTTCCGGCGCCGGGCAGGCCGCCAGGCCTTCCAGGGGCGCGCCCAGCAGGCGGGCCAGGTGGGCCAGGACCAGGACCACCCCGCCGGGGGAGGCCACCCAGCGCTCGTCGGCCTTGCTTCCGGTCAGGCTGAGGGTGCTTTCCACCTGGAGGTGGCGTGAAAAGCGCGTCTCCCCGCCCTCCAGGCGGCGGCCGTAGGCCCATTGCCCCTGGAACTCCACGGGCGAAATCCAGGTCCCCAGAAAGTCGGCCCCGAAGGAGACGATCCAGTCCGCCTTGTCGAAGCGGAAACGCGGCAGCAGGCGGGTGCCGTGGGTGGTTTCATAGGCCGCGGAAAGGGACGAAACCGAAAGCGGGTCGTATTCCACCAGCCGGGCGTCCTTGAAGCCGGAAAGGAAGGCCTCCATGCGGCCCCTCAGGGTGGGGCTGGTGACGCCGCGGCTGAGCAGGCGGACCGATCCGCCCTTGGAACGCAGGCGGCCCAGCTCCTCCAGGACGGCCCGGTCCAGCGAGGTCCAGTCCGTGTCCTTCCCCCCCACGCGGGGGCCTTTCAGCCTGTGGGAATCGTAGAGCCCCAGCAGGGACGCCTGCCCCAGCGCGCACAGCCCCCCCCGGTTGAGCGGATGCCCGGGGTTTCCCTCCAGCTTGATGGGCCTGCCGGCCCGGTTCTTGGCCAGCGCCCCGCAGCCGGCCGGGCAGGCCCCGCAGGCCGTGGCGTACCAGGTGGCCTCGCCGGGGGTCACCTCCTCGGGCTGCACCAGGTAGGGGATGGCCTTGTGGGCCGCGCGGGAAGCGCAGCCGGAAAGGGCCGCCCCGGCGAAGCTGAACCCGGCCAGCTTCAGGAAGCCCGCCCGGTCCACCTTCAATCGCGACGCCTTCTCCAGCAGCGAGGCCGCGGAATCGGACAGGGTCTCGGGCTCCGAAGGCTGCCGCCCCGCCTCCCCATCCCGCTCCTCCAGCGTCATCCAGTATTTCTTCCCGACTTCGCTTTCATCCGCCATGTTTCCCTCGAAATGGTTCCCCGGGCGGGTCCGCCCCCCGGGATCAGTAATGACACACCGAGCAGTCCAGCGAGGCGTGCACCTTCTTCCCGTCGATGCCGTCCTTGTCGGCGGCCCGGTGGCAGTTGATGCACATGCCCATGTCCAGGGTGCGGACCTGACGCACCCGGTCCATGTCCTGCACCGGACCGTGGCAGGTCTGGCAGGAGACGCCGGCCAGCACGTGGCGGGAGTGGTCGAAGCGGACGAAACCGGGCAGTTCGTCCACCCGCACCCACTGGATGGGATGGGGCTTGCGGCCCGGGATGGGGCGCAGGTCCGGTCCCAGGCCCGCCGCGTCATAGAGCTTCCTCAGTTCCGGACTGACGCCGGTCTGGCCGCTGGCGTGGGTGACGAATCGGTGGCACCCCAGGCAGGTCTGGAGGGGGGGGATGCCGGCCACTGGGCTCCGTTCAGCCCCGGAATGGCAGTAGAGGCAGGCGATCCCCAGCGTGCCGGCGTGCAGGGCGTGGGAAAAGGCCACGGGCTGGACCGGGGCGAAGCCCTGGTTGTGGCCGGGCAGCCGGAACTCCTCCCTGGGCGAGGTCAGCATCAGCACCGCGTCCGCCAACACGGCCGCCAGG